>CALXNI010000001.1 GCA_944389715.1 uncultured Clostridia bacterium
CATGGATGAACTCAGAAGGACACAAGGCAAACATTTTAAATAGTAGTTTTGAGTTTACTGGAATAGGAGTAGTAAAAAGCTCTAAATACGGAAAAATATTTGTCCAAATGTTTATGGGAAAATAAAAACAGGGAAAAAGGAGTCAGACCCCTTTTTCCCTGTTTTCTATAGCATATTAATTGACTGTTTTTGTCATAAGAATTTGGGAGAATTAATAAAAATGTAAAAGGTGATTTTGAGTGAAAAATATAAAAAAGATATCTACAATTTTGTTAATTATAATACTAATAGTTTACTTAAGCATTAATTCCTTTGCTTTTGAAATTGAAGAAGCAACTGATTATATTTGGTTACAAGAAGAAATAGAAAATGCTTCTACTAATGCAAGTGATGAACCTATTTTAAATTCTAGATATATAGTAGTTCTAGATAGAACTTCTAAGACGATAATTTATGGGAAAAGTGAAAATTCAAGAGTACCAATGGCTTCTACTACAAAAATTATGACAGCAATTGTTTTATTAGAAAATTTAGAAAAAAATAATTTAACTTTGGATTCTAAGATAGAAGTTTGTAAGCAAGCAGCAGCAATAGGAGGATCAAGACTAGGATTAAAAACAGGAGATAAAGTAAGTATAAATGATTTGTTATATGGGCTTATGCTTTGCTCGCGGAAATGATGCTGCAGTTCAAATAGCCGTAAGCATTGCAGGTAGTGTAGAGGAATTTGCAAATTTAATGAATCAAAAAGCTAAAGAATTAGGACTTGAGAATTCACATTTTATAACACCACATGGTTTAGATATGGATGAACACTATACAACAGCCTATGAGCTTGCAATAATGGCAGACTATGCTTTAAATATAGAAAAATTTTCAGAAGTGGTAAGGACTAGAACTTATACAGTATGTATAGATGGAAATTATAAAACTATAACAAATACTAATGAGTTATTAGGATATTTAAATGGAGTAAATGGAGTAAAAACTGGTTTTACTAATGGAGCCGGAAGATGCCTGGTAACATCAGTGGAAAGAAACGGATTTAATATAATAACAGTAGTATTAGGAGCAGATACTAAAAAAATAAGAACTCAAGATTCAATAAAGTTAATAGAGTACATATATTCAAATTATGAGTTAGTAAATTTTGAAGAATTAATAAATAAAGAGTATAATAGCTGGCTTGATATTAATAAAAATAGAATAAATGTATATAAAGGTAAAAGTAGTAATGTAAAAATAGATTTAGAGGATTATAAATATAAAATATATCCAGTAAAAAAAGATAGTATTAAAGATATAAAAGTTGAAGCAGATAATATTCAAACGAATTTTGAGGCGCCAATATATAAAGGTACACAAATAGCAATTTTAAATGTGAGTATAGGAGAATTGGATCTAATGAATATTAAAATATTGACAATCGAAAATGTAGAAAGAAGGGATATTAAAGATTATGTTTTTATATGTCTTGAATCTATAATATAATTAATTTGTAGCTTATTAGCGTGGATTTTTGAAGTATATAATAAATAACAATTAAACAGGAGAAAGCAATCTCCTGTTTAAATTAATTTTTAATTTCTGTAAATTCAGATATATCAGGCATTTTTACATCATCATCTGTTACAGTACCAATTTCAATATCAAATTCTGTTGATTGTCCATTATAATCATTTCTAATTATAAATAATGTTTCTTTATCTATCCATAATTTTTGCCCTTCAAATAATATTACATAGCATTGATGTTCTCCATATTGTTCTTCATGAATGTCAATATTATTAGTTAATATAGTTTTAAATAAATTTACTTTTTCAGATGAATCTGTTAAAAAGTAATCACCTATTGTTATAGTTGCATCAGCAAGTCCAGTAGGAGGAGTAGATTTATCTAGAGTAAGATAGGTTTTATCATTAGGAATTATCATATATTTTGAATTAGGACCTTCCCATATAATGCCTTTATTATTAACATTGTAATAACAATATCCATTTTTATAAAATAATTCTGTTATAGTACCATCGGCATTTTTTGAAATTAACTTATAATTGTTTCCTATCTCATATTCAACATTATGGTCAAATATTTTTGATAATAAATTCCATTGGTATATTTTAATTCCTAAAAAGACTAATATAAAAATTATTACTAATCCAATAACGGATTTTAATATAATCATTTTTCGCTTATATCTTTTTAGATAATCAATTTGTCGGCTTTGTTTTTTGCTTTCTGAAATTATTCCTTTTTTCATTATTTCTAATGACTTCTCACAAGCTTTACATTCTTTTAAATGAGTTTCAATAAATTGGTTAGTTTCAGGACTTGTTAGATTTTCAATATAATTTGGTAATAAATCTTGAACAATTTTACAATATTTTTTATCCATGCTAATCAACCTCCTCTAATTTTTTTCTTGCTCTGTAGAAAGTTACTCTTGCCCAGGTTTCACTTTTGTTAAGAATATCTCCAATTTCCTTAAAGGATAGCTCTCCAGTAATTCGCAAATAAACAACTTCTTTTGAATTGTTATCAAGTTTTTGTATTTTTTTATATAAATTTATTTTTTCATCATTTAAAATAATAGTATCTTCTACTTTTATATTATCTTCAAGGAATCCTAATTCTTCGTTTGGTATATTATAATATTTTTTATTTTTATTTCGTTCGTTTATTAGCAAATTTTTTGCTATTTGACATAGCCATACAGAAATTTTACAATTCCCTTTAAAAGTATGTAATTTTTCTATAGCCTTACAAAATGTTTCTTGAGTTAGTTCTTCGGAAAAATTAGCATCATGTGTTATGCATAATAAATATTTATATACTGTGCTAAAATATTCTTCATATAACTTTTCCATGTTTTGCATAATTTTTCCTCCTTTAATTAATAAGACAATTTAAAACTCAATTTGTTACAATTTTATCACAAAAATTTATTTTATATAAGAACAACAGTGGACTTTATTTAATGTCAGACTGCTTAAATTTATTGCAAAGTCCACGCCCCTTGTTCGCCCGCCAAAATTTTTGCAAAAAATTTTGTGTGGAATATTTGCGAAGCTTTTTTCCTATTCAAGAAAAAAAGTATTTGTTGAAATTCTTTTCAAACAAATACAAGAGTAATAGATTATATTAAAATATTGGAGGCGTTGGGCGGATTCGAACCGCCGAATAAGAGTTTTGCAGACTCGTGCCTTACCACTTGGCTACAACGCCATATGTTTTATTATATGCTAATAAGTAATCATTAATGAATAAATAATAATAATTTACTTTAAAAAAGTTTTGGAGCTTTTATATTCATATTGATTTTCACCTTAAAATATCATAAAATTATAAAAAAGTTAGTAATATGTTATATTATTACTCTCACCAAACTAAGTTAGATTATATGATGAGTCATTTTAATTTGCAGGGGAAATATATGGAGGATTAGTTATATGAAGAAAAAATTATTTATTATTATACCAATAGTTGTAGTAATTATTTTAATAGCAATTTCTTTAATAATCTACTTAAATAATGTAAATTTACAAAAACCTGAAGACGTATTAAAACAATACTTTTCATTAATTGAGCAAGAAAAGTACGAAGAAATGTATAATTTGGTTAACCTCCCTGAAGATTATTCAAAAGATGATTTTTTAGCAAGGAATAAAAATATATACCAAGGTATAGAAGCTAATAATATTCAAATAGAAATACAAACCGTAGAAAAAGAAAAAAATAATGCTACAATTTCATATACTACTAAAATGAATATGAGAGGTGGACAAATTGAATTTAATAATACTGCATCGTTAACTAAAAATGAAAATAAACAATATATTATAAATTGGTCATCAAACCTTATATTTCCTGAATTAAATAATAACTATAAAGTTAGGGTAAGTAGTACAGATTCAAAAAGAGGTAGTTTATTAGATAGAAATGGTACTCCTATTGCAAAACAAGGAACAATTTCTAGAGTAGGTATCGTACCTGGTAAATTAGGTGAAAATAAAGAAGAAAACATAAAAAAAATAGCTCAGTTATTAAACATATCAACTGACACAATAAATAGTTTTTTATCAAGTTCTTGGGTTGAAGATGATAGTTTTGTTCCAATTAAAAATATTCCTTATGATAGTGAAGAATTAAAAGAACAACTATTACAAATTTCAGGAATTATGATTGATTCTAAGACCGATAGAGTATATCCTTATAAAGAAGCAACTTCACATATTACAGGATACATTTCAAGTATTACTGCTGAAGAATTAGAAAATATGCAGAGTAAAGGATATACAAGTAGTTCTGTTATTGGAAAAACTGGTTTAGAGAAAGAATATGAAGATAGATTAAAAGGTACAGATGGAGTAAAAATATATATAGAAGATGAAAATGGAACTAATATAAAAACTATTAAAGAAATAGCAGCACAAGATGGTGAAGATATAAAATTAACAATAGATTTAGATATTCAATTAAAAATATATGAGCAATTAAAGGAGGATGAAGGATTTTTTGTTGTTATGAATCCAAAAACAGGTGAAATATTGGCATTAGTTAGTACTCCTTCTTATGATGCAAACAAATTTATTTTAGGTATGACAAATCAAGAATGGGATTCTTTGTTAAATGCTGAAGGTAATCCTTTATATACAAGATTCTTAGAGAGTTGGTGCCCTGGATCAACAATGAAACCTTTAACAGGAGCAATTGGCTTAACAAGTGGAACACTTACTGCGGAGGATGAATTTAATTATTCAGGACTTGCCTGGCAAAAAGATAGTTCATGGCAAGATCATAAAATTACAACACTTACAGCATATAATGGTAAAAAGAATCTAAGAAATGCTTTGATTTACTCAGATAATATTTATTTTGCACAGGCAGCATTACAAATAGGTAAAAGAACTTTTACAGAGGGATTAGATAAAATTAAGTTTAATGAAAGTATAGATTTTGTTTTACCTACATCTAAATCACAATACTCAAATACAGAAACAATTCAAAGTGAAGCAACTCTTGCCGATAGTGGATATGGTCAAGGCCAAATTTTAGTAAACCCAATACATATGGCATCAATTTATTCTGCATTTGCAAATGATGGGAATATGATAAAACCTTATATAGAATATAAAGAAAATAAAACTGTAGAATATTTAGTAGAAAATGCTTTTTCTAAACAAGTCGCAGATGAGATTAAGGAAGGGTTAATACAAGTAGTTGAAAATCCTTTAGGAACAGGACACGATGTAAAAGTAGAAGGGGTAACTATTGCAGGAAAAACAGGTACTGCTGAACTAAAAGCATCAAAAGAAGATGAAGGTGATACATTAGGTTGGTTTGATTGCTTTACAACAGATCAACCTACAGAAGATTCATTGCTTATTATAAGTATGGCAAAAAATCAAAAAAGTAGTTATTTGAAAAAGATAATAAAAACATTATTTTAAGTACATTTAATTTAAGGAATGCATCGTGGCATTCTTTTTTAAATTTCAACATTTACATATTATTAAAGAAAACTATTAAAATATATTGATTTATTTCTTAGCTTTTGATACAATACAAACAAAAGTTTTGTAAAGGAGATGATATTCTTGAATAAACTATCTAAAGGAGACTTAATTATTTTTGAAGATGAAAATGATAAAATAGAAATAGAAGCATTTTTATATGATGAAACTATTTGGCTACCTCTTAATAAAATAGCTGAATTGTTTGAAAAAGACAAATCTGATATTTCAAGGCACATAAATAATATTTATAATGAAAATGAACTTAATAGAAATGCAACTGTTGCAAATTTTGCAACAGTTCAAATTGGAAACATTCTCCAGAAGGAAGAATACTAAAAAGTGATGTTTCTATTTCCAAAAATTATTTAACTTCTAAAGAATTAGAGTTTTTACAAGATATTGTAAATATGTATTTAGATATTGCTGAGAACAGAGCTAAAAGACAAATACCAATGAAAATGCAAGACTGGGTCGAAGAATTAAATACTATGTTAAAGACCAATAAATATGAAGTTTTAGAAAATAAAGGTACTATCTCTTCTGAAGAAGCAAAGGAATTTGCAGAAAATGAATTTAAGAAATTTAGAGTTGAACAAGATAAAAAGTACATTTCTGATTTTGATAAGATAATTGATGAGTGTAAATCAAAAAAATAAAATTAATTGTTTATTGTTGTATGAATAATAATGGAAAGCAAGGTTGTATAGAAAAAATGACGAAGTTTTAATTAAACAGTTAAAATTCCGTCATTTTTGTTATCTTGGAGGCGTTGGGCGGATTCGAACCGCCGAATCAGAGTTTTGCAGACTCGTGCCTTACCACTTGGCTACAACGCCGTATTTTAATTAATAATAAAAAAAGTATAATTTTGGAGCGGGAAACGGGGCTCAAACCCGCGACCTATGCCTTGGCAAGGCATCGCTCTATCAACTGAGCTATTCCCGCAAAAATAAAGCATATTTATGATAACAAAGTTAATTAAAAAAGTCAATAGAAATATTATAAGTTCTTTAAAACAAATTTACATAATCGGTTGAAAATACTGAATAAATAAGGTATAATAATAGTGTATGAATAATTTTATATAGAATTATAGAAAATAAAAAAATAATATCAAAAAGCAGTTAATCTTACGGAAATACAGCACTTAGAGATTTAGTAAGCGAATATTAATTATCAAGTCAAAAATGTCATAAAAATGTAATATAAGAAAAAAATAGAACATAGAAATCTAAGCAACCGTTTCCGTAAACACTAATTGATAGCTTTTAAGAAAGAGTTTTCTACTATAAAAATAAGGTATTGATTTAATTAAAAAAATCAATATAATATATATAAACAAAAAAATCTATAAAAGGATGGTAAATATGAAAACAAGAACAAAAATTGCATTAATTGTATTAATAATGATTTTGGCAATAATGTCTTTTACAACTGTGTATGCAAATGCAGAAGATAAAAGAGAATTAGGAGCAAATGAACTAAGACCATTTACAAATTTAAAATATCAATTTAGATCAGGGAGTGAAGGACAAGACCTAGTATACACAATATTCAAAATATATGACAACAAAGACAGAAATGCAGCGAATGAATTGTTATACTCAAAAGCACTATATTGCTTAAGAGGAGGAGTAGGATTTGGAGCAAGTGAAAGTACAGACGTATCATCAGATCCAATAGAATATACAGAAATAGGAGAAATGCATGAAAATGCCTCTGAAGTAATAACAAAATACGAAGAATACTATGGAATAAATCTAGATAGAACAGAAACAATAGATGACAAAGAAGTAAATATTTATAATGCAATATTATGGATTTTAGATGAAGCATATTTGCCAGTAGACAAAACAAATGAAGAAGGAGAAATAGTTTATAGTGAGGCAGAATACAAGGAAGAATTATTAACAAAAGTAGGAATACCAAAATTACAGCAAGAAGCTATAACAAAAGATGATTTAGAAGTAATACAACAATTAGCTATTTGGTATTTTGCAAATTATGATGAGCAAAAAAGTGGAAATTTACAATCAGTATCTGTAGCAACAAAATTTCCAGCACAATTTTTAAGTATAAATGGTAGCAATAATATTGATAATACAAGAGCAGAGAATTTAAATAAAATTTATCAATATTTTATTTACAATGCGAGTGATAATTCTTTTAGATATCAAGGAACAGATGAGAGGAACAAATATGTAGGAAAAAATGAATTCGATAAAGATGTAGATTTACAAATTAAGAGTGTTGATTATGAAGAAACAATACCAGATATTTACCATCCAGAGTTATATTATTATGAAATAGGACCATTTAAGGTTAAAAATAATATAGATGAAGGTACAGCTAGAGATACTCTAGATTTATCAAATATTATATTGTATGATGCTGATGAAAATCCTGTAAAAAGATTTTATGAAATGCAGATTGAGGATGAGGAAACAGGGGAAATAACATCAGGAGGACTTCAGGAAGTATATTATTTTGTTAATTCAGAAGGTGAAAGAGTTACAGAGATTGAAAAAGGAATGGAGTACTATATTAGATTTAAAAAACTTTTTGAAAAAGGATTTAAATTAGGAAATCAAGAAACTTCAATTCCAGAAGATGAAAAATATGATATGAGTAGTGTAACTTTAGAAATATCTTCTTCATACTCATTATCTACAGCAACTTTTTTAGTTAGAGAAGATGCAGATCAACCAGTAGTAGAAATAGAAAAAGAAAAGATGTTTGAAAGTGATAAAATAACTACAGAAGCTCCAAAAGAATTTGATTTAAGTCTTCGTAAATTTATAACTTCTATAAAACGTGGAGAAACTAATATAGAAGTTGAAAGTAGAGTTCCACAGATAAATACAAACACATTAATAAATGGAATTGATAATAGAGAAGGAACTAAAGAATACACAGCAACATACACACATTCAAAAAATGCATTGTCAGTAGAAACAGGAGATAAAGTTGTATACGCAATAAGAATATATAATGAAGGAGAATTAGACGGAACAGCAACTGAAATAACAGACCATTTGCCAGAAGGATTAGAGCTAGTACCAGCATCAGAAAGTACAATTAATACTACATACAGATGGACAGCTTCAAGTGATGGAAAAACAATAACAACAGATTATTTAAAAGATACAACAATAAAAGCATTTAATCCTGAAAAAACATCAGCAGAAGGAAACGAGTTATGGCAAAAAGCAGATGAAGGAGAAAGTGGATTATCTTATGCAGATGTACAAGTAGAATGTAGAGTAGTAGCAGAAGTTAAATCAGAAGATCAAAGTTTAAGAAATATAGCAGAAATAACAGCAGACACAGGAGATGACAGAGATTCTACACCAGAAAATGTAGATACAAGTGATTATAATCCACCAGTAGATAATAGTACATATCAAGAAGATGACGATGATTATGAAGATTTAAAATTACCAGCAAAAGCATTTGATTTAGCTTTACGTAAATTTATAACATCAATTAAACGTAATGGAGAAGAAGTAGAATTTGATGATAGAACTCCAAGCATAAATACAGAAACATTGATAAACGGAACATTTGATAGAAACGGAGAATTAGAATATACAGCAACATATGAACATTCTAAGGAACCATTAACTGTAAAAAAAGGTGATATAATTACATATACATTAAGAATATACAATGAAGGAGACATAGATGGATATGCAACAGAAATTACAGATTACATCCCAGAAGGTTTAGCATATATAAATTATTATAATGCAAACATGGACAATTTATGGGAGTTAGATGAGAATTTTGACTTTAGCCAAGTAATTAATTTAGTTGGAGAAGATGGTTTTTATGAGACAGAAGAAGATGTAAAAAATCTTTCAATAGACGATTTTTCAGGGATAACAAGTTTAAATGAAGTTCAATTAATTACAGGAGAAGTTAAAATTACAACAAATAGATTAGATGATGAGTTGTTAAAAGCCTTTGACAAAAATAAAACAGAGGAAGAAGAAGGATGGCAAAAAGCAGATAATGGAGATGGCGGATTATATTATAAAGATATTCAAGTAGCATGCTTAGTAGTTGCAGAAAATACATATAAAGATACAATTACAAATATTGCAGAAATATCTGAGGATAAAGATGAAAATGGAAATGATATAATTGATAGAGATTCTACTCCAGACAATAAGCAAGACCCATATGACAAACAGCAAGAAGATGATGATGATTATGAGCCAGTAGTATTAAAATATTTTGATTTAGCACTTCGTAAATTTATAACAGGTGTTGAAACAAATGGAAAAACAGAAGATATAACATCTAGAATTCCAGTTCCAACAATGGGGGAAGATGGAAACATAGTTTACGAACATAGTAAAGACCCAGTATATGTTGCAAACAATGATACCGTTATATATACAATAAGAGTTTATAATGAAGGAACTATTGCTGGATATGCAGAAGAAATAAAAGATGATATACCAGAAGGTTTAGAATATTTACCAGATCATGATATAAATAAACAATATGAGTGGATAATGGTAGATGAGAATGGCGATATAACAGAAAACGTAGAAGAAGCTACAGAAATTACAACAGATTATTTATCATCAGAAAAGGAAACAGAAGAAAGGGATAATTTAATTGATCCTTTTGATAGTAGTAAACCGATAAGCACTGAAAATCCACTAAATCCAGATTATAAGGAGGTAAAAGTTGCATTTAGAGTAACAGAGCCTAACACATCTGATAGAATAATAATAAACAGTGCACAAATATCAGAAGATAGTGATGATGATGAAGATTCTGTGCCAGATGAATGGAACGATGGAGAAGATGATCAGGATAAAGAATACATCTATGTAAAATATTTTGACTTAAGTCTACTAAAATGGGTTACAAAAACAATTGTTACAGTAGATGGAAAAACAACAACTACAGAAACAGGATTTAAACCTAATACAGGTAAGACTGAAACAACAGGTATAAGAGATAATGATGAATCAGAGCCAATTGCAAAAGTAGAATTAGATAGAAATAAATTAAGTAGCACAACAGTTAAATTTGTATACAAAATAAGAGTAACAAATGAAGGCGAAATCGAAGGCTATGCAACAGAGATAACTGACTTTATTCCAGAAGGACTAGAATTTAAAGAAGAAGATAACAAAGCATATGGTTGGGTAAAAGAGGGAGACAATAAAGTAACAACAAGAGCATTAGAGACTAAGTTATTAAAGCCAGGAGAAAGTGCTGAGGTTGAAATTGTGTTTACTTGGAAAAACGATACAAATAATTTAGGACTAAAAACAAATATAGCTGAAATAACAGAAGATTATAATGAGCATAACTCAGAAGATATAGATTCAACGCCAGATAACAAAAAAGATCCATATGAAAGTGAACAAGAAGACGACGATGATTTTGCATTAGTAATTTTATCAATAAAAACAGGTAAAGGTGCCTCATATGTACTATTTACAACAGCAATGTTAATATTACTTACTACAGGAATATACCTAGTTAAACGATATGTATTAACATATTAAAAAAATGAGATTAGAAGGATAATGAATTCTTCTAATCTTTTTTTTATATGTTTAAATAAATTTGTTTACAAACATAAAATTGTTATGTTATAATTTAAATTGATAGGAAAGGGAAGAATAATGAATCAAATATTATTAACAGATGATAGTAATAACAATAAAAAAAGAAATAATAATAATAGATATAATAATAATAGAAATGTTAATAAAAGTAACTCAAATGATATAAAAAAAATTATTATATTTTTTGCTGTTGTGATTATAGTTTTTGGTATTGCTATAGGTGGAGTATATGGTTATAAAATATACAAAAACAATAAAGAACAAGAAACAACAAATAAAAGACTGGTTTTAGAATTAGAAGAGGTGGAAAATGAGGTTAGAATAGTAGCAGAATCAGAAGCGGGAATAGACAGAATAATATATACTTGGAACGGAGAAGATACAACAGAAACACCTGGAAATGGTGGGCAAAATTACGAAAAATTAGTACAAATACCAGAAGGAGAAAGCACATTAAATGTAAAATTAATAGATGTAAATGGGCAAGAAACAGAGAAAAACATGAATTTTTCGAGACCACAGCAAAATAGTGATAAAATTGTAATAGATACATCAGTAGAAAATAATGGAAAATTAAAAATAGTTGCAACATCAGAATTGCCTATAGAATATTTATCTTACAAGTGGAATGAAGACGAAGAAGTAATAATAGAGCCACAAAATCAAGGAGATACTAGTATAGAAACAACAACAGACATATTGAGAGGACAAAATACAATTACTATAACAGCAGTAGACACTGAAGGTAACACAAATAGTGTTCAAAAACCTTTTGACGGACAACTTAATCCAGAAATTGAGGTGTATACAGAAGGAAATAGATTATACATGAAAATCAGTCATGATATGGGATTTGAGAAAGTAGAATTTAATGTTAATGGAACTCAATATTATTATGATGAAACCTTTTCAGGATATGATGCCCAAAAGCAAGAAATAGAATATTATTTTGACTTAATAGAAGGAGAAAATACAGTAATTATAAGAGCAATTAGTAACGAAGGCACGGAAAATACATATGCAGGAAAATGTAATTATCCGGCATAATAAAATATAATACTAAAGATAGGAGATACAAATGTTCCAGGAAATATATATTATCGATTGTGAAAATGAATTAGCAATGTTATTAAGAGAAAAATTTGAGAAAGAAAAGACATTTAGGTTTAAAAATATTAAACCATGTAATTTAGATGTTGCATTGAAGAATATACCAGATCTAATAATAGTTAATGAGCAATCAATAGATATGGATGTAATAGAATTATGTAAAAAAATTAGAAAAAATGAAGATAATAGTATAACTCCTGTTCTAGTTATTTTATCAAATAATGATGAAGAACATAAGATATCAATCATGAAAAACAGTATAGAATATATTATTCCTAATACTGCGAGCAATACATATTTTTATTATACAATAAAAAATATAATAAGGTTATTGTCAGTAAATAGAACAGTAAGTCCTCTTACAGGACTTCCTGGAAATGTTCAAATACAAACAGAATTAAAAAAGAGACTATTAAGAAAAGAAACTTTCCAAGTATTATACATTGATTTAGATAATTTTAAAGCATATAATGATGTATATGGTTTTTTAAAGGGTGACGAAATAATAAAATTAACAGCTAAAATAATTACAAAAAATGTACATTCTTTGGAAGAATGCGATACATTTGTTGGGCATATTGGTGGAGATGATTTTGTTGCAATTGTAGACGAAAAAGTAGACCATGATAAAATATGTCAAAACATAATAGCTGAATTTGATAAGGAAATTGTAAAATATTTTAACGATACAGATTTAGAAAGAGGATATGTTGAAGTATGTAATCGTAAAGGAAATATAGAAGAATTTTCATTAACTTCTATATCAATAGGAGTAGTTGTAGCGGATAGAAAAAGATTTTCTAATATATTAGAAATAAGTGAAGTAGGAGCACAAGTAAAACATTTGGCTAAAACAACTATTGGAAGCTCATATGCAATAGATAGAAGAGAAGAATATTAAAAAAGTTGAATAACAATAAAAAACACCTCATATAAATAGTTTATGAGGTGTTTTTATGATAATTATAACTAGAAAAAAAATATTTTATATATTAGGAATTATATCCATGTTTATATTTATATATGCAATTACTGCATATAATGTTAGTAACAACTCAAAAAAAGAAATAAAAACTATAGAAACGGTAGCACTTCCAGTAGATAGTAAAGTAATAATAATAGATGCAGGACATGGAGCACCTGATGAAGGTGCCGAGAGCAGTAATGGCATAACAGAAGCAGAAAGTAATTTAAAAATAGCATTAAAATTACAAAATTTATTAGAACAATCAGGAGCAACAGTAATATTAACACGCTCAGACGAAAATGCAATATATGATATAGACTGTACAACATTAAAAGAAAAAAAGATATCAGATATACATAATAGAGTAAAAATAGGAAATGAATCAAGTGCAGACATATTTGTTTCAATACACTTAAATAAAATACCACAAGAACAGTATTGGGGATGGCAAACATTTTACAAACAAGAAAGTGAAGAAGGACAAAAATTAGCAACATCAATACAAAACAGTTTAAATGAGAGTATACAAAAAGATAATAAAAGAGTTCCAATGAAAATAGATAATGTGTATATAATTAAACATGTAGAAATACCAACAACAATAGTAGAATGTGGCTTTTTATCAAATCCAGAAGAAGAGCAATTATTATTAACAGACGATTACCAAAACAAACTGGCTTGGGGAATATATACAGGAATAATGGATTATTTTTATCAAAACTGAAAAGGAACAAATCTTTTTCTTTTTTCTTTCTTTTTTCGGACGGACTAGATTTAGTCTTTTTTCTAAATGTTGAAAAATTTATCAAATTATGTCGTAAAGTTTTATTTGAAAATATCAAGAACTTACTTTAAAATAAATATATAATTTAATCTTAAACTTTTTATCTAAATAAAATTTAGTCTTAAGTTTTTATCTAAAAATTAATGTCTTAAGTTTCAAAAATGGAGGTCAAAATGAATAGAGAAGCAAGGTGCATCCATGAAAATGGTTTCTTCCACGTTATGGTTCAAGGGATAAATAAAAAATATATATTTGAAAAAAATATAGATAAAGAAGAATATCTGTCATTAATGTTAAGATATATAAAAAAGTTCAAAATAACCTTATTGGCATATTGTATTATGGATAATCATGCACATTTACTTATATATGCAGAGGAAGTTTATGAAATGTCAAAATATATGAGGGTGGTTAATTCGATATTTGCCCAAAATTATAATAGAGCAAATGATAGAGTTGGGTATGTTTTTAGAGATAGATTTAATAGCCAATACATAGACAATAGAGATTATCTTTTAAAATGCCTTAAATATATACATATGAATCCTGTTAAAGCAAACATGGTTAAGAAACCAGAGGATTACAAATATTCTACATATAGTAGTTTTTTAAAAAGAGATGGAATTATAGATGATAATGTAATTGAGCTTCTTTTTGATAATCAAGGTAATTATCTAAGAGAAATGATGGCTATTCCTGATGAAGAGATAGAAGTTATGGATATAGATAGAGAACAGGAAAATTTTATGGTAGCGGTTAAAAATTATATAATAAATAATGGAACTGATTTAAAATCTATAAAGGAAGATAAAAAAATGTTAAAAGATTTTTGCAACTATTTAGTAATAAAAAAACGATATAAACAAATTCAAGTAGCAGATTTATTGAATTGTGATATTAAAAAGATCTATTATGTTATAAAAAAAATAAAAGAGACTAAATCTAGTCCGTCCGAAAAAGTAGAAATGTAATTGTGAATGTGCTAAAATAAAAAAAGACTAAATCTAGTCCGTCCGAAAAAAGAAAAAAGGAGATTGTTTTATGAAAGATTATATAAGAGTTATTGGCGGAGGGCTTGCAGGCACTGAGGCTGCATATCAAATTGCAAAGAGAGGAATAAAGGTAAAACTATATGAGATGAAACCAAGCGTATTTTCCCCAGCTCATTCTAATAAAAATTTAGCAGAGATTGTATGTAGTAATTCTTTTAAATCTAATTCTATTACCAATGCTTGTGGCTTGCTAAAAGAAGAGTTAAGAAGATTGGATTCCCTGCTTATAAAATGTGCTGATCAGACGTCGGTTCCTGCAGGACAAGCTTTAGCAGTAGATAGAGATAAATTTTCAAAATTAGTAACTGAAGAGATTGAAAAGTTGGAAAATGTTGAGATAATAAGAAAAGAGTTTTCTGATAGTATAGAAAAAGAGGATTCTATTACTATTATTGCAACAGGTCCACTAACATCAGAGAAAATGGAAAAACAGATCTTAAAGCTTACAGGTGAGGATAAACTTTATTTTTATGATGCAGCTGCTCCAATTGTTACAAAGGATAGCATTAATATGAATATTGCTTTTTATGGAGATAGGTATGGAAAAGAAGGAGATAGCAGTTATATTAATCTTCCTTTTACCAAAGAAGAGTATTTAAATTTTTATAATGAATTAATAAATGCTGAAGTAGTAAATTTACATGAATTTGAAAAAAGAGAAATTTTTGAATGGTGTATGCCTATTGAAGTTATGGCAAAAAGAGGCGAAGACACTATAAGATTTGGTCCTCTAAAACCAGTAGGATTTACTGATCCAAGAACAGCAAAGAGGCCATATGCAATTGTCCAATTAAGACAAGATAATGAAGAAGGAACATTGTATAATTTAGTAGGATTTCAAACAAATTTAAAATTTGGAGAACAGAAAAGAGTTTTTTCTATGATACCAGGTCTAGAGAATGCAGAGTTTATTAGATATGGTGTTATGCATAGAAATACATATATTAATTCGCCAATACTATTAAATAGTACTTTTAATTTAAAAAATAATAAAAATGTATTTTTTGCAGGACAAATTACAGGTGTAGAGGGATATGTTGAATCTATTGCAGCAGGATTGTGTGCAGGTATAAATGCTAGTAATTTGTATACAAATAATTCATTAATTTCATTTCCAGAGGAAACTGTTATTGGTGCTTTAGCTAAGTATATATCTTCTCCTAATAAAAAATTCCAACCCATGAATGCTAATTTTGGAATATTACCTCCTTTACAAGAGAAAATAAAAGATAAACAAGAAAGATATAAAAAAATGGCGGATAGAAGCTTAGGAAATATTAATCTAGACAATATATAAAATGAAAAAAGAGTGCTAATTAAAGTTTTAAATAATTAGCACCTTTTTTATTGTATAAGAAAAATCGACTATTCTCCTCTTTCGTTAGAATCATTACCTTTTTGCCTTGCAACTTTATGCAAATTTTCTTGATACTGTTCATTAAGATATTTTTGAACAATTTCTGAATTATACTCATCTTTTGATAGTTTTACATCTTCTAAGAAAGTAGATTTTGCAGAAGCATTTGGCTCTATAGGATTTGGCTCTATATTTTGTGTTCTTCTTGCTCGCCATTCATTAATTGAATATTTTAATCTTTGTATTGGATGAAACCAAGATGGTTTTTGTGCTGGAACAGGAGCAAGTGAAGATGGAGAAGTTTGATTTACAACATTAGTATCTTTAGCGACTGATAAATTATCCATGGCTTTATCATAATTGTTTATAGATTTTTCACAACCTGCTATTTGCCTATCAATATTACCATATGAATGTATATTTTCTAATATATTTTTATCTATTTCAGGATGATTTTTAGCAAAATAATCTACTAAATCTGAACGCCTATCTGCAAGAGACTTGGTAGAATGATTTTTTTCATCTATTGCATCAGAAAGATCCTTTTGCTCTTCTGGTGTTGAAGGTGGAGTTGCTTTATATTTATCTATTATTTTATCACACTTTCTTATAGACTTTTCATAACCTTCAATACCTTTAAGCCATTTTTGAATATTTGGATGTGCATCAACAATTTGTTTTATTGTTTCTAACTGTTGCTTTTTATTTAATTCTGCTTTTTTCTTTCTATCATATTTTTTATAAAGTATTGAATCAAGTTTTTGTTTTATTTCTGGATCTTTGCTTAATTCTTCAAATTTTTCGTCTACAATTTTTTGTTGATTAGCTAAGAAATCACTAGCTTTTTGTATTTTATCTCTTAAATCAAGTACATTTTTACGTATTGTTTCTAAATCTTTTTCTAACATATCAGCTGTAGCTCTATCATTTCTTGACAAAGCATATTCCTTTTTTTTTTTTTTTTCTTTAAAATCTTTTACAGCTAAGTCTAAATCTGCTTGAAACTGTGTAATTTTATCTTTTAGTCCGCCTGGTGATGTTAATTTTTTTAAAATATTATTTTCTTTTGAATAATCTTTATTTAATTCTTCTATAGTAGCCATAATTACCTCCTAATTAATTATCTTTATTTAATATATCATCACAAGTCTTTAACATATCATTTACTTTTGAAACTAAATCATCTAATTCAATTTTTAAATCAGCTAACTCCTCAAGTGATAGTTTTTCTAAATCTTCATTAGTTATATTTATGAAATCATTTTCCATAAACATCCTCCTCTCTTGTATAAATACAATCTTACATTCTTATTATACAATAATTAGAAAAATATGTCAATATTAACATAAAACCAAAGAACATGTTAACGTTCAGTATAAAATTCAAAAATATATTGATGTGTTTTAACAGATTTATAATATTTTGCATTTAACATTACAAATTATAATTTTGGTCTGAACATTAACAAGAACATGAAAAAATAAAATAAAAAAATATTCAAAAAACTATTGCATTTTATTAATTTATCATATAAAATATGGTCAAAGTGGAACGAAGTGGAGGAAAGTGGAATAAAAATCCTCTAAAATGAAAAGAGGTGGAACCTTTGTTAATAGGCGAATATGAACATACAATAGACGCAAAAGGAAGACTTATAATGCCAGCAAAACTAAAAGATGATATTGGCGAAAAGTTTGTTATAACACAAGGCCTAGATGGATGTTTATTTGCATATTCACAGAGTGAATGGAAAAACTTCGAAGAAAAATTAAGAACGTTCCCACTTACTAATACAGATGCAAGAGCATTAAAAAGATTTTTCTTGGCAAGAGCAACAGAGTGTGAAATAGATAAACAAGGAAGATTTTTAATTAGCAGTAATTTAAGAGAATTTGCTTCGCTGCAAAAAGAAGTTGTTATTATTGGAGTTCTAGATAAAATAGAAATCTGGAGCAAAGATAAATGGCTTAAATATAGTGAACAAGAAAATATGGAAGCTGATGAAATTGCAGCAAGAATGGAAAACTTAGGTATATAACTTGTAAAAGTTTATATAAAATACAAAAGATAAATGTAGGAAAAGCATTAGAAACCTGAAGAGTTACAAAAGACTAAACATACAAAAGAAAAAACAATAAAGTTTTTTACAAAAGATAAAATTTACAAAAGAAAAATATTATAAAAATTCACAAATGATTTTAATACCAAAGAAAAAATGTAAGAGCGACTATATGTTAGTTGTGATAATGAATAAGATCCAAAAGCATATATACATTATTAGTCGCCAAAAAAGACACAAAAGTGTAGTCTTTGCAAATGAAAAAGTAACTATAATTTACGAAAGTAAAATTATATATAAACAAAAGAAAAGTGTAGGGGCGGACGCCTCTGTCCGCCTGTAAATGAATACAAAAGAAAAATTAAATAGAACATAAGAGAGTTGGCAGTTGGTACATTTTTTTTACCAACTGTTTATACTTATTAGAAATTAGAGATTAGAGGTTAGATATTAATTGGAAAATATAAAGTTTAACCATTATCCAGTAATGCTAAATGAATGTATTGAAAACTTGAATATAAAACCAGATGGTATATATGTAGATGGAACAATACGGAGGAGCAGGACACAGTTTACAAATAGCAAAACGTTTATCTAATAAGGGATTACTAATTGGAATTGATAGGGATAAAGATGCCTTAAGCGTGGCCCAAGATAGATTAAAAGAATTTAGCAATGTAAAGTATGTTCATGATAATCATGACAATATAAAAGAGGTATTAGAAAATTTAAGTATAGATAAAGTTGATGGAATATTGTTAGATTTAGGGGTTTCCTCATATCAAATAGATGAAAACACACGAGGATTTACATATATGCAAGATGGACCTTTAGATATGAGAATGGATAAAACCCAAGAGCTAACAGCAGAATATGTTGTAAATAATTATAAAGAAGAAGAACTTGCAAAAATTATATACGAATATGGAGAAGAAAGATTTTCTCGTAGAATTGCAAAAAATATTTGTGAATATAGAAAAAAAGAAAAGATAGCAACAACAACGAAACTTGTAGAAATTATAGAAAAAAGTATACCAAAACAGCATAGAGAAAATCAAGGTCATACAGCTAAAAGAACATTTCAAGCAATTAGAATAGAAGTTAATAATGAAATTAAACCATTATATAACACAGTAATAAAATCAATAGACAGTTTAAAAAAGCAGGGAAGGCTATGTATTATTACTTTCCACTCATTAGAAGATAGAGCTGTAAAAAATGCATTTATTGATGCAACTGGAAAGTGCATATGTCCACCAGAATTACCATATTGTGTTTGTGGAAAAAAAAGCTTAGGAAAGATAATTACAAAAAAACCTATTTTACCAACAGAAGATGAAATGAAAGAAAACTCAAGAAGCAAGAGTGCAAAACTAAGAGTGTTTGAGAAGATTTAATAAAGAATATCTCAAATAATGTAGGGGTCGACGTTCTCGGCGACCCGTTCAGTGAAGAATTAATAGTGAAAATAAAGTATGCAAAAATTCTTCGAATTTTTAAAGGAGGTGTATATAGTGCCAAGAAATTTTAATAAATACCAATATGAAACAAGCCCAAGAAAACTTGAGCCAGAGTATACACCTATTAAAAATCCATATAAGGCAAAAAAAACAACAGCAAGAAAGATAAATACAAACAATAAAAAAGAAAAACAGCTAAAAAAGCAAAAGCGTAGGGCAATAAAATATTTGGTAATAGGATTCTTGATACTTTTTGCAATAAGCTATAGAAATTCACAAATTGATGAAAGTTTTGCTAAGCTTCAAGATTTAAAGCAGGAACTTTCAGATGTACAAAAACAAAATGAACAATTAGAGGTATCAATAGAAAGCGGATTAAACCTAAGTAATTTGGAACAAGAAGCTAAAGAACAGCTAGGCATGCAAAAACTTAATTCAAAACAAACAATATATATGACACTACCAAAGGAAGATTATATAGAAGCGGCTACTGAAGAAGTAATCATCGAAGAAGAACAATCGGGCATTAAAGGTATAATAAATACAATTACGAATATATTTAAATAGGATTAGTATTACATATATACTAATCTTATTTTATTGAGAAAAAATTGTAATTTGTTTTTTAGAGATTAGAGGTTAGAGGTTGGAGATTAGAATTTAAAAATGTAGGGACGGCAATCTGCCGTCCGAAAAATACGAAATTTATTGCAAACGTTGTAGGGGCGATTTTAATCGCCCACAAAACAAAATTAAATGCAGACGTTGTAGGGGTCGACGTTCTCGGCGACACGTGTTGAAATTAATAATTATCGGGCTGTCGAGGACGCCAGCCCCTACACAATAAGGAACCAATTTAATCATGTAAATTACAATTTTACAGAGGTGTTTTATGAAGTCTACAAATATTGGACGTAAGAAAAGATTAAGAAGCATGTTATTTATTAGTTTTACCATATGTATTTTATTAATTATACGAATTGGATTTATACAATTTGTTCAAGGGTCAGAATTACAATCAATGGCATATATGCAACAAACATTAAATAGAAAAATTAATCCAAAAAGGGGAACCATTTATGATGCTACAGGAAAGAATATATTAGCGGTAAGTGCAAGTGTAGAGACAGTTACTATAAATCCAGGTAATATAAAAAAGGAAGATAAAGAAAAGGTTGCAAAAGCACTTTCTGATATATTTAATTTAGATTATGAAACAGTTTTAAAAAAAGTAAAGAAGAACAGTTCTATTGAAACTATTGTAAAAAAAGTAGAAAAAGAAGATACAGATAAATTAAGAATATGGATGGAGGAAAATAATATTGCAACAGGAATAAATATAGACGAAGATACAAAAAGGTATTATCCATATTCTAGTTTGGCATCTAATGTAATTGGGTTTACCGGTAGTGATAACCAAGGGCTAGAAGGAATAGAAAGTAGGTATGATGAAATTTTAAGTGGAGAAACGGGAAAAATACTTAAACTTACAGATGCAACTGGTACAGATTTAGGTGATGAAGGTGAGAATTATATTGCTGCAGTTGATGGAGATGATTTGATTTTATCAATAGATATGACTATTCAATCTATTGCAGAAAAATATTTAGCAGAGGCATGTATAGATAATGTATGCACAGATGGAGGGAATATTTTAATTGCAAATCCAAAAACAGGTGACATTTTGGCTATGGCAAGTTATCCAAATTATGATTTAAATAATCCATACAAAATTAATGACGAAGATTTAGAGTTTGTGTGGGATACATTATCATCAGGAGATAAATCTACAGCACTTCAGCAAATGTGGAGAAATAAATCTATATCTGATACATATGAACCTGGTTCTGTTTTTAAGTTAGTTACATCTTCTGCTGCACTAGAAGAAGGAATAACAGATACAGACAATGAGGGTGAGTTTTCATGCACAGGATCAATCAATATTGCAGGAACAAGGATAAAATGCTGGAGATATTATAGGCCACATGGATCACAAAGTTTAAGGCAAGCTTTAATGAACTCTTGTAATCCTGTTTTTATAGGTCTACGGCCAAAAAATAGGAGTAGAAAGGTATTATGATTATTTAGAAAAATTTGGACTATTGTCAAAAACAGGAATTGATCTACCAGGAGAGGCTGGAAGCATTTTTTTAAAAGAAGAAAAGGTAGGACCAGTAGAACTTGCCACAATATCATTTGGGCAAAGATTTGAAATAACTCCAATACAAATGCTTTCTGTAGTATCAACAATTGCAAATAATGGTAAAAAATTTACTCCAAGAATTGTAAAGGCAACTATAGACAGCCAAACAGGAGAAAAAACTGAGATAGAAGCAAAAGAAGGGGAGCAAGTTATATCAGAAGAAACAGCAAAAAAAGTACTTAGCATGATGGAATCAGTAGTGAGTGAAGGAACTGGAAAAGGAGCACAAGTTAGCGGATATTCCATAGGAGGAAAAACAGGAACATCTGAAGACGGAGTAAATACAGGAAAATATGTGGCATCTTTTGTGGGAGTTGCAGATATTTCTGATCCTGAAGTTGTAATATTAATTTTATTATATAATCCAACAGGAGAAGGGGGACACCAAGGAGGTGGTATAGCAGCACCAATTGCATCGCAAGTATTGCGGAGAAGTCCTACCATATTTAGAAGTAAATAAACAGGAAACAGTAGATGAAATAACAGAAAATGTACAAATGCCAGATGTAACAGGAATGAATATAGATGAGTCAAAAAAGACCTTAAAGGAATTGGGATTAGAAGTAGAAATTATAGGAGAAGGAGAAACAGTTGTAGATCAGTTACCTAAAAAGGGAATTCAAATAAATACAAAAACAAAAGTTACTATATATGTGCAGTAAATTGTAATTTGTTGTCTAGAGATTAGAGATTAGAGGTTAGAGGTTGGAGATTAGAATTTAAAAATGTAGGGACGGCAATCTGCCGTCCGAAAAATACGAAATTTATTGCAAATGTTGTAGGGGTCGGCGTCCTCGAAGACCCGCATAAAATTGAATAATAAACATATTGCAGACATTATAGGGGCGATTTTAATCGCTCGCAAAAACATGTCAAATTTATTGCAATCGTTGTAGGGGCGGGCCTTGTGTCCGCCAGAAACAAAATAATTGCAAATGTTGTAGGGGTCGCCGCCCACGGCGACCCGCATATCAATATTTAAGGGTC
>CALXNI010000002.1 GCA_944389715.1 uncultured Clostridia bacterium
ATGAATTAAAAGAAGAAAAGAAAGTTCATTATGATACAGACTTAACAACAGAAGACTTAAAAGAATTAGTAAAAAGATTCAAAGCTGTTTATAAAGAAAATATGAATGGTGAAGAATTTCCACAAGACCCAACAGAACAATTAATGGGTGCGGTTAAAGCTGTATTTAGAAGTTGGGACAACCCAAGAGCTATAGTTTATAGAAGAATGAATGATATCCCAGGAGATTGGGGAACAGCTGTAAACGTACAAGCTATGGTTTTCGGAAACATGGGAAATACATCTGGAACAGGTGTTGCATTTACAAGAAACCCATCAACAGGTGAAAAAGGAATATTCGGTGAATACTTAATCAATGCACAAGGAGAAGACGTTGTTGCAGGTGTTAGAACACCAGAACCAATTTCTAAACTTGAGCAAGATTTACCAGAATGTTACAAACAATTTATGGAAATAGCAAATAAACTTGAAAATCATTATAGAGATATGCAAGATATGGAATTTACAATTCAAGAAGGAAAACTATATTTCTTACAAACAAGAAATGGAAAAAGAACAGCTCCAGCAGCTATAAAAATAGCTTGCGATTTAGTAGATGAAGGTATGATAACTAAAGAAGAAGCAGTTCTTAGAATAGAAGCTAAATCTTTAGACCAATTATTACACCCTACATTTGATAAAGATAGCCTAAAAGCAGGAGAAGTAATTGGAGAAGCACTACCAGCATCTCCAGGTGCTGCAGCTGGTAAAGTAGTATTTACAGCTGAAGAAGCAAAAGAATTAGGAATGGGCGGAAAAGGTGAAAGAGTAATACTTGTTCGTCTAGAAACAACACCAGAAGATATAGAAGGAATGGTTGCTAGCCAAGGTATCCTAACAGTTCGTGGAGGTATGACATCACATGCAGCAGTTGTTGCTCGTGGTATGGGTACATGTTGCGTAAGTGGTTGTGGAGATATCAAAATGAATGAAGAAGCAGAAGAATTTGAACTTGGTGGTTACAAATTCCATAAAGGTGACTATATTTCATTAGATGGTACAACAGGAAAAATATATAAAGGTGATATAAAAACAGTAGATGCTTCAGTTAGTGGAAACTTCGGAAGAATAATGGGATGGGCAGATGAATTTAGAACATTAAAAGTTAGAACAAATGCTGATAACCCAAGAGATACAAAAAATGCTGTTAACCTAGGAGCAGAAGGAATAGGACTTTGTAGAACAGAGCATATGTTCTTTGAAGAAGACAGAATTCCAAAAATTAGAAAAATGATTTTATCAGAAACAGTAGAAGCAAGAGAAGCAGCTTTAAATGAATTAATACCATTCCAAAAAGGTGACTTTAAAGCAATGTACAAAGAATTAAAAGGATTACCAATGACTGTACGTTATCTAGATCCACCTCTACATGAATTCTTACCAACAGCAGAAGAAGATATTATTGCACTTGCTAAAGACATGGGAGTTACAGTAGAACACTTAAAAGAAAAATGTGCAGAATTACATGAATTTAACCCAATGATGGGTCATAGAGGATGTAGACTTGCTGTAACATATCCAGAAATAGCAAGAATGCAAACAAGAGCATTAATGGAAGCAGCAATAGAAGTTAAAGAAGAAGATGGATACGATATAGTTCCAGAAATAATGATTCCATTAGTAGGAGAAAAGAAAGAATTAAAATTTGTAAAAGATATAGTAGTAGAAACAGCAGAACAAGTTAAAAAAGAAAAAGGATCAGATATGGAATACCATATTGGTACAATGATAGAAATACCAAGAGCAGCTCTAACAGCTGATAAAATAGCTGAAGAAGCAGAATTCTTCTCTTTCGGAACAAATGACTTAACACAAATGACATTTGGGTTCTCAAGAGACGATGCTGGTAAATTCTTAGATGCTTACTACAAAGCAAAAATTTACGAATCAGATCCATTCGCAAAACTTGATCAAGAAGGTGTTGGACAATTAGTAAAAATGGCAGCAGAAAAAGGAAGAGCAACACGTCCAGATATTAAACTAGGAATATGTGGAGAACATGGTGGAGAACCATCAAGTGTTGAATTCTGCCATAATGTAGGATTAAACTATGTATCATGCTCACCATTTAGAGTTCCAATTGCAAGACTTGCAGCAGCACAAGCAGCAATTAAAAGTAAATAGTGTCTAATTTGAGGCATAATATAAATAAAAAAGATATTCCTTATTTTAGGAATATCTTTTTTTGATATATATCATTTAAATTGTAATTTGTGTGATTAAATTACGATTCAGGACAGTCCCCTTTTGTCACTTTAGGACAAAAGGGGGACAGTCCCTAGAATCGTTTATTCATACAAATCACTTTCATACAAATCTTCAATATACACATCTTTTTCTTTAGATCCATCTAAAAAACCAATTTTTGCAATATCATCATGCACTTCTTGTATCCATACTGGCTTTTCGTTATAATAAACTTCGTTTAGCTGTTTATGATTTAAAATTTCGTTAATTCTTTGCTTATTCATTTACATTACCTCCAAATTTGTATAACTAATAATACCATTTTATCCAAAAAACTAGAAAAAATACTTGATAATATATTATTAAAATAATATAATTATTATGTTAAAATATAAATTATATATCATACTAAAGAGAAAGAGGGGAAACAATGAAAGAGAAGCTTATTAATTTAAAAAATAAAATAATTTCAGGTTTTATTAGTTTAAAGAATAAATTAATATCAAATTTTATTGATTTAAAAAATAAAACAATACCATTTATAAAAACATATAAAGCAATTTCTATTATTGCATTAATAGCTTTAGTTGTAGTAATGGCATTGCTTATTATTATATTTGATAAAAAAGAAATAGGAAATACAAGTGGAAACTTAAATAACTTAGGTTTTTCAGTAGATAAAGGTGGATGGGTATATTATTTAGGATATAACCAAGGCGTATCTGATGGAATTTATAGAGTAAAACGGAAATAAAAAAGAAAAAGTAATTAGTGATTATGGAAGCTATTTAAATAGGTTAGGAAATTACATTTATTATTTAGATTCTCAAGAATACAATATTGTAAAAGTAAAAACAAATGGGAAAAATAAAGAGATAATTGTAGAAGATGTTGATCCAGAAGTAATTACAGTATCAGATAATTGGATATATTATTTTGATAATTCATATTTTTATAAAGTAAAAACAAATGGAGAAGATAAAAAAAGATTATCTTCTAAGTCTATAGAAAATTATGAAATAGTGGGAAATTGGATATATTATTCTTATAAAAATGATGGAAAATATGTAATTGCAAAAATGAAAACTGATGGAGAAGATAATACTAGAATAGATTTAGAGACAGGTAAAGCTTTTTCTGTATCAGGAAGTTATATTTATTATATCTATGAATCTTATAACAATGAAAACAATGAATATTATTATGAGTTATACAGAATTAAAACAAATGGTAATAACAAGGAAAAAATAATAGATATAAGTGGCAATATAGATATAGATACTGTTAATTTCAATGAAAATGCGGTTTATTATACAAAAATAGACGAAAATGAAAATTTGGGTATATGTAAGATAGATTTAAAAAGCAAGGAAGAAACAAAAATAGTAGATGTACAAGGATATAGTACAAAAATAAACTTGCAGGATAATTGGATCTATTACCCAGATGAAGATGAAAATGGAGATGTACAAATGTTTAGAATAAAAACTAATGGAGAAGATAAACAAAATTTATCTCTTTAGAATTTAGGGTTGCATTTATGCAACCCTAAATAGTTAATTTTAAATTGTAAAAAATATATTTGGAGGAGATTTATGCAAATAGAATATAACAATACAATAATTGATGTAAAAAGAGGTACAAAAGTATTAGATTTATTTAGCCAAGAGATAAGTAAAAGAAATAACGAAATAATAGCATGCAAATTTAATAATGAAGTAAAAAGCCTAAATTTTGAAATTAATTCAAATGGAAAAATAGAGCTAATAGATATAACTAATAAGGATGGAATGAGGATATATAAAAGAGGGTTAATATTTATAATATCAAAAGCTTTCAATGAATTATATCCACAAGCATTGCTTACTGTTAATTACCAGCTATATCATTCTATGTTATGTGAAATAGACAATTTAAAAGTAACTAATGAGATGATAGATAAAGTAAATAAAAGAGTAAAAGAAATAATAAAAAGTAATATTCCTATTACAAGGAAAATAATGACAAAAGAAGAAGCTCTAGAATTTTATAATAAAGAGAAAACATTAAAAGGAAAATTACAATTAGATTTAGAGCAAAAAAAAGAAGTAACTTTGTATTGTTGCGAAGATTATTATAATTATTTTTATGGAGTAATGCCAATTTCTACAGGATGTATAAAAGAATATGAATTACTAAAATATCAAGATAGATTTTTAATAAGATATCCAAGTAGAAAAAATCCATACTTGCTACCTAAATTTATAGAATGTCCTAAACTTGTTAGTGCACTTGACGAATACGAAGAATTGCATAAAGTTTTAAATGTTAATACTCTATATAAATTAAATCAAATAATAAAAAATAAAAAAATTAAAGATTATATTTTAATGGATGAGGCATTGCACGAGAAAAAAATAGCAAAAATAGCAGATGAAATATCAAAAAATAAAAATACAAAAGTAATTCTTATTGCAGGACCTTCTTCTTCTGGGAAAACTACTTTTGCAAAAAGATTAGAACTAGAACTTAGATTAAATGGAATAAAACCAAAAACAATATCGGTTGATAATTATTTTAAGGAAAGAAAAGATACGCCAAAGGACGAAAACGGAGAATATGATTTTGAAGCTATAGATGCAATTGATACTAAGCTTTTAAATAATGATCTAATAAAATTACTAAATGGCGAGAAAATAAAAATGCCAACATTCAATTTCCATACAGGAAATAAAGAATATAAAGGTAATGAAATGAAACTAGAAGAAGATGAAGTACTTATTATGGAAGGAATTCATTGCTTAAATGATAAACTTACATTTTTAATTCCTAAAGAACAAAAATTTAAAATTTATATCAGTTGTTTAACAGTATTAAACATTGATTACTATAATAGAATATCAACTACTGATACAAGATTAATAAGAAGAATTGTTAGAGACAATCAATTTAGAGGATATAGTGCTTTGCATACTTTAAAAATGTGGCCATCTGTAAATAAAGGAGAAGCAAAAAATATATTTGCATATCAAGAAGAAGCTAATGTAATGTTTAACTCTTCATTGATATATGAACTTAGTGTACTAAAAGACTATGCAATTCCTTTATTGAAAGAAATAGGACAAGAAAAAACCGAGTACTCTGAAGCCAAAAGAATAATCTCTATGTTAGAATATTTTGAGTCAATACCATCAGATTATATTTTAAAGAATTCATTACTAAGAGAGTTTATTGGTGGAAGCATATTTGAAGAATAATAATTATGTAAGATGAATTGTGATTTGTTGTTTAGAGGTTAGAGATTAGAATTTAAAAATGTAGGGACGGCAATCTGCCGTCCGAAAAATGCGGGATTTATTGCAAACGTTGTATGGGTCACCCAGGGGTGCACCCTACAGATTTTAAAATAAATTTAATAATACAAATTACAATTTATAGGAGAGATAAAGTATATGAAAACATTTAACGAAATTGATGAAGAATTTATATGTGAAAACTGTGGTAAACATGTAGAAAAATTGGGATATTCTTGCAGAAATCATTGTAACCATTGTTTATATTCGAAACATGTTGATAAAAACCCAGGAGATAGACAAGAGGAATGCCATGGAATGCTTGAACCAATAGGAGTAGAGATAAGTAACAAAAAAGGATATGTAATTGTATACAAATGTAAAAAGTGTGGGCAAATTAGAAAAAATAAAGCAGCAAAAGATGATAATATGGATTTGATAATAAAATTGTCTGTTACAAAATGAGGGGAGAAAAACTGGTCGGAGAAAAATTGCTCGTAGTGAAAATTCCACATTTGTGGAATTTTCGCTACGAGCAGTTTTTCTCCGACCAGTTTTTCATCAATTTGTTTTATCTAATATTCTGCAATGCTTCAATTCTATCTTCAATACTAGGATGAGTAGAAAATAGACTTGCTTTTTTCTTTTTATTTGCATTCTTTTTAAATGGGTTAACAATATACATATTTTCTGTTGCTTTATTTGCAACTTTTAACTCATTTGGATCATCATCTAATTTCCTTAAAGCAGAAATTAGTCCATCTGGATTTCTTGTAAACTCTACAGCTGTACTATCTGCTAAAAATTCTCTTCTTCTTGATACTGCCATTTGCATTAATTTTCCGAGAATAGGAGCTAGTATTAAAAATATTAATCCTATAAGCATTAATATACCATTACCTTTGTTATCATTATCTCTATCACGTCCTCCACCAAAGAATAGAGACCTTGTAAAAATATCAGATAGCATTACTATAAATCCAACCATTACAGTAACAACAGCTGATAATAAAATATCATAATTTTTTATATGAGCTAATTCGTGTGCAATAACACCTTCTAGTTCATAATACTCTAATTTTTCTAAAAGGCCAGTGGTTACACAAATAATAGCATGTTCTGGATTTCTTCCAGTTGCAAAAGCATTTGGTTGCTTATCATCTACTATATATAATCTTGGTTTGTGAGAAAGACCAGATGAAATCATAAGACCATCCAATATATTTATAATTTTTTTGTTTTCTTCAACTGTTGCAGGTCTGGCATGAGAAACAGAAAGTATAATTTTATCACTATTATAATAAGAAGCCCAACTTGCAAGTATTGAAAATGCTAGAGCTATTGTAATGGCAAGAGGTGCACTTAAATCAAATGCCATACATATATAGTATAAAATTAATGTAATTATTAATACAAATCCAAATACTATAAAAATTGATTTTCTTTTATTTTTCCTTATATCATCAAACATATTAATCACCTAATAAAATTATATCATAATAAGATTTTTAATACAAATATTATTTTGAATTTATATAATTAATAGCATTATTAAAGAAAGTATCTTCACAAATATTAAATATTATGTTAATATATATATATATTTAAAAATGAATTAAAAATGGAGGAAAAAATGGAAGAAGAAAATATATCAATGAAAAAGACTAATCTCGAATGGGATAATTATATGAATTATCTAATTGAAGCAATAGATGAAAGTAATTTTATGAAACGTGCTGAAAATAAACCAATGCAAACTACAAAACATGATTTAGAAGCACATATAACTTCAAGAGCTACACACTCAAGAGCTGCTGCTGATATTGCTAAAAGAATTGCAGAACAATTAGGATTAAATTTTAATTTTATATATGCAGCAATGCTTATGCATGATGCCGGGCATCCATTTAGTGCTCATGATGGAGAAGAAATTTTTACAGGAATAGGAGAAGAATATAATGTAGATTATTATCACCATAATGCAAAAGGAGTAGAAGTTGTTATATCAGAAGATATTTGTGGCAAAGCAATAAATAAAATTCCAAATATTGAAAACAGACCAGAACTTAGGAAAAAACTAGAGGAGGAATTTTATTACTTTTTAGATGTTATTATTTCCCATGATGGAGAAGCTGGAGCCAAAGAATTAGGAGCTAAGCCAAAAGAATATCCGGATATTAAAACTGCGGTATATGAAAAACTTAGATTATCTAATTCTATGAATGATTATAAATTTATTGCACAAACAGTGGAAGGAAGAATAGCAAAGTATGCTGATGTTATAGCATATTTATCTACAGATATTCAAGACAGATTTAGATTAGGGATACAAAAAGACTTTGATAATGATTATTTGGAGTTCTTGGGAGAAATATTAGGAAAAGACTTTATGAAAACTAGAGAAGAGAAAATAGAAGTCGCAAAAGCAATAATTGAGGAAATAAAAGAAGATAAATTAATGCAACTGGTGAGCGATGCAAGAGCAGAAGAAAACAAAAAAATAATAGAAGTTGCAAATAAAATAATAGATGAATTACATAGAACTGTAAAAGATTATGAAAGCATGCCTTATGATAAACAAGCAGAGGAAGCAGAAAGAATTACAGATGCTTATATAGAAAAATATAGAGAAGAACGAAGCAAAGAGCATATGAAACCAGAGGAAAGAAAATTTTTAAATGCAGACATAGAAAAAATACGTGAATTTACTAGAAAAAAACTAAGTATGCGTACATCTGTTGTAGAGACATTAACAAGCAGAATAAGAGAAACTCTTATAAATGATTTATTAAAAGAATCAAAATCAAATGGAGAATTAAGTTTTTCTGGTGATATGAAAAGGTTGTTTTTTAAGGCAAAAGAATTAAATTATAGATATGTTCCAGATACAAAGTGGGACTATCAGAGAGAAGATTTACCAGTTGCAATATATAAAATGGTGCATATGCTAGCTTTGGCTTTAAGGAAATCTGGTGTTATTGAAAATAAATTTTACGATGAAACAATGAGAAAACATATAAATGATGAAGAAGCATTAAAGTATTTAAAAACTTTGGGATATACAGATGACAGGGAGTACATGGATTATAAAATAAAAAATGGAATAAGAAGTATAAGACGAGGACATGCTAAATTTACAGCTGAAGGGGGGACAAGAGACAAGGCCATTGCAAGATCGGAATTATATAATTCTGCTTATCACTATGTATTAGATTCTGGGGAATTATTTGCTACTATGTATGAGAACACATATAAAGCAGTAGAAAATCAAATTATGGCCAAAATAAAAAATGCCATTGGAAAACTTCCAGAAGATGAAATAAAAAAAAGAAAGACATATATTGGTTTTTTTGATAAAAGAGTATTAAGACAAGAAGAATATTTAAGAAAGAAGATTGAGGAAAAATATGGTACAGTAGATATTTCAGAAGAAGAAATTAAAGAGTTTGCAAAACCAATTATTAAAAGAGAAAGAAAAAAAATGGAAGGAAAAATGGCTACCCAATTAGCTATAAATTATCTAGCAGGGATGACAGATAAAGCAATATTTAGGCATGCAATAGAAATAGGACTTTTATCTGAAAATATAATAACAGATGGAAAAAGAGGTAGCGATGAAACTGTAAGAAATAAGTTTTATAATAGATATAATACAAGTGTAGAAGAACCAAAACCAGAACCAAAAGGTGAAACAAGATAAAAATTATGTAACTGTTAGTAATATATAAAAGACGAGCTAAAATATATTAAGGTTTGACAATAAATATTTAAAAAAATTTATTTCAAATTTAATTATTTTAGCTTAATTTATTATATAAAAAGATTGACTTTTATCTTGATCTAAGTTAAGAAATTACTAAAATATAAATTATAATCTGTTAAAAACATATAATCTTAATATTGTAAAAAGTATATAAAAATGATAAAATTCATTTGTATAATAAAATATTAAATGAATAAACATATAATAAAACTATTTAGGAGAAATATGGAAGAATTATATAAAATATTTATTAAAACAATAGATAAAAATAGAGTTTGTTTAAACGAACCAATGAGTAAACACACTACTTTTAAAGTAGGAGGACCTGCAGATATATTTATAAAAATAGAAAATTTAGAAGAATTAATATATGTCATAAAAAAGTGTAAAGAGAAAAATATAAATATAAATGTGGTAGGAAATGGAAGCAATATTTTAGTAAAAGATAAAGGAATTAGAGGAGTAGTAATTAAATTAGAATTTAATCAAGTAGAGTTTCTAAATGATAAAACAATAAGAGCAGGTGCGGGGGTTTTATTGTCAAAATTATCAAGAATTGCATGTGAACACGGATTATCTGGATTGGAATTTGCATGTGGAATTCCAGGTAGTGTTGCAGGAGCAATAAAAATGAATGCGGGTGCATATGGAGGAGAAATAAAGGACATAATTGTTTCTACTACATATATAGATGAAAATCTAAAATTACACACAATTAATAATAAAGAAAATGAGTTTGATTATAGATATAGTAGATTTTTCTACAATAAAAAAGATATAATAATTTATGCAGATTTAGAATTAGTTGAGGGAGATAAAGAAGAGATAAAAAAAGTAATGGATTCAAATATGAAATCTAGAAAAGACAAACAACCTTTAAATTATGCAAGTGCAGGGAGTACATTTAAAAGGGAAAAAGATTACATTACTGCAAAGCTAATTGACCAATGTGGATTAAAAGGTTATAATATAGGAGATGCTTATGTATCTGAAAAGCATGCAGGGTTTGTTGTAAACAAAGGAAATGCAAAAGCGAGTGATATACTTGAGTTGATAGAAATTATAAAGAGAAAAGTATATGAAAAGTTTAATATACAAATAAAATTAGAAATTGAAGTTTTGGGAGAAGATTAAATTATGAAAAAATTTTTCAATTGGTTTAAAAATAGTACAAGGATAAAGAGATGGATGTTTATTATATTAATAGGTTTTGTTTTAACTTGTTTTGGAATTTCAAAAATATTAGCCTCTGAAAAGTTAGAACTAATGGACTTGATAATTATTATAGCAACATTTGTTTCTGGCTTTATATGCTTTGTATTAGGAATTGTATATATTCAGAGAAGAAATTTAGAGTTACTAATTGAGGCAAATAAGGTTGACACAAACAATAATAAAGAATTAAAAAATTTAGTATCAAATAGTATTTACGAAAAAGGACCTAATATTGTAGTTATAGGTGGAGGAAATGGAATAAATAACATTTTAAAGGGACTAAAAAATTATACTAGTAATTTAACAGCAATAGTTCCAGTATCATCATATGGAAGACCTGCAAGTATATCAATTAAAGAATTAAAATTAAATCCAGTAGAAGATATAAAAAACAGTATTATAGCTCTTTCTCCAAATAGTAGAGAAATGGAGGAGTTAATAAATTATACATTTGATGAGGGTAAACTAAAAAATTTAAGTTTTGGTGATTTATATTTATATGTAATGCAAAAAATATTTGGTGATTTTATAAATAGTGTTGAAAAGACAAGCAATATTTTATCAATGGTAGGAAGAGTTCTTCCAGTAACACTAGATGAGATGAGAATATGTGCAGAATTGCAAGATGGGACAGTTATAGAAGAAAAAAATAAAATAAAAGAAATAGTATCAAATAAAGTAACTAAAATTAACAGAGTATACTTAAATCCATCAAATTGTAGGACAGCACCAGGAGTATTAGAAGCAATAAAAAATGCGGATGCAATAGTTATAGGACCAGGAAGCCTTTATACAAATGTTATACCTAATTTGTTAATAAAAAATGTATCAAAAACGATTAAGGAAAGTAAAGCTTTAAAAATATATATATCAAATATTATGACTGAACCTGGGCAGACAGATGATTATGATGTATCTGACCACATAAATAGTATTATAGAACATAGTGGAACTGGAATTATTGATTTTTGTATATCAGACGTTGGAGAAATCGTGCCAGAATATGTAAGAAAATACAATTTAATGGGATCAGATATAGTAAATATAGATGCATCAGAAATTAGAAGTAGAGGAATACAGCTAATAAAAGGAGAACTTGCTACAGTAGAAGGAAACTACATTAGACATGATCCAGATAAAACAGCAAAATTAATAATAGAATTAATTTGTGGTGATTTAAGATTTAAAGATCAGCATAATAATGAACAATATATGTTATTAAATTCTAAATTAAAAGAAGAAAATAAAAAAGCTAAAATAGCAAGTAAAGAAGCAAAAAAGATAAAAGATAAAAATGTAGAGTCGGACGACTCTATTCGAAAGGGCAAACATAATAGTGAAGAAAGGACAAAAAGGTCAAGTAAATTTAGCAATAAATACAAGGAAAGAATAGAATCTATAAAAGAAAGTGAAAAAACTAGGCTAGAAAATATAAGAATACATGAAAAAGCAAAGCAAATGATTGATGAAGAAGAACAAAAAGAGAAAGAAAAATTCTTAAGAGAAACATACAGCAACAGAAAGAAAAAATAATTGCAAATGTGGGACTGTCCTGAATTTTTGAAAAAAATTCTAGGGACTGTCCCCAAATATGAATTATCTAAACATAATTTTTATACCCCAGATTTGCAAATTTTGGAGGAGGAACACAAATGAAAATAGATACAAAAAAATTATCATTAAAAGAGGGAATAACAAAGGAATGGATTATTACAAATGGGATAGGTGGATATAGCTCATCAACTATATTTGGTATTAATACAAGAAAATATCATGGACTACTAATTGCACCACTTACACCTCCTGCAAGAAGACATCTAATACTTTCAAAACTAGATGAAGCTATAGAAACTGACGAGAAAAAATATACTCTATACTCAAATATGTGCAAAAACTATATATCAGAAGGGTTTAAATATCAGGAAGAATTTGAAAAGGACTATATCCCAATTTTTACATATAAAGTTAAAGATATTACAATAAAGAAATTAATATGTATGGAATATGGTAAAAATACAATTTGTATTTTATACAAAATAGATAATCCAGGAGATAGTATTAAATTTACTTTGTCGCCTGTTATGAATTTTAGAGATTTCCACACAATGACAACAAATCATGAATTTTCTATTAAGCAGAATATAAAAGGTAAAAAAGTAAAAGTAGAAATAGATAATAACTCTAGTAATCCAATATATATGCACATATCAGACGGAAAATATGTTGAACACTATAATGATACATTTAATAATATGTATTACATAGAAGAAGAAAGTAGAGGATTTTTTCCAGAAGAGAATCTATGTGTTCCAGGAAGATACGAAATTAATATACCAGCAGAATCTCAAAAAGAAATAGCATTTATATGTTCTTTAGAAGAAAATATAGAGGAAATAAATGTAAAAAAAGTAATAAACAAAGAAATTATAAGAATAAACGAATTGATGTACAAAACTGGATTATTAGAAGAAAAACAAGATATAGAAAAACTATCAAAACAAGAAATAGAAAAAAGAAACTTACTAAGAAATTTTATAATAGCAACAGACAACTTTATTGCGTATAGACCACAATTTGCCCTTCACACAATAATTGCAGGATATCCATGGTTTTTAGATTGGGGAAGAGATAGCTTAATTTCTTTTGAAGGATTATTATTAGTTACAAAAAGATTTGATATAGCAAAAGATGTTTTATTAACTCTTACAAGAGATATAAAATTTGGACTAGTTCCAAATGGTTATTCTGGATACGATAATAGACCATTATATAATAGTGTGGATAGTTCACTTTTGCTATTTGAAGCGGTACACAAATATTTAGAATATACAGGGGATTATAAATTTATTGAAAACAACATATACAATAAGTTAGTTTTAATTATAGATAATTATGAAAAAGGAATAGACTTAGATGATAATAATATTTTCTTAGATATAGATGGATTAATTTCTTCAGGAACAGAAAATACTCAAAACACTTGGATGGATGCAAAATATGGAAATCATGCATTTACTCCTAGAAATGGAAAAGCAGTTGAAGTAAATGCTATGTGGTATAATAGCTTAAAAATTTTAGAGGAATTATGCATTAAATTTGGCAAAAGAAAACAAGCAAACAAATATAAAGAGCTAGCAAAAAATGCGAAAGAAGCTTTTGAAAAGCAGTTTTATAACAAAAAGAAAAAATGCTTATATGATGTAATAGGAGATTCAAAAGTAAGACCAAACCAACTTTTTGCAACATCACTTAGTCATCCTATTTTGGAGCCAAATGGAACAATTGCAGAAGAAATGTTTGAAACAGTAACAAAAAAACTACTTAATAAATATGGGTTAAAAACTCTTGCAAAGGGAGAAAAAGACTATATAGATGTGTACGAGGGAGATGGGTTTAAAAGAGATTCAAGTTATCACCAAGGAATAACTTGGCCATGGCTTTTAGGCTTATATTATGATACAATTAACAATAAGAAAAAAAAAAAAAAAGATAGGAATAAAAAGAAAGAATTACAAAATAAAAGACAAGAATTTATTGAAGCTACAAGAAAAACATTTATAAAGGATATTTTCGAAAGAGGGGCAGTTGGTAGCATTTCAGAAATATATGATTCAAAAGCACCATATTTACCAAAAGGAGCAATTGCACAGGCTTGGAGTGTAGCAGAAGTATTTAGAATAATAAAACAATATTGGGAAGATTAGGTTCTAGGGACTGCCCTGAACTGTATATGAATAAAGAAGAGGTAAAAAATGAGAATACTAGGAATTGATCCGGGATTTGCAATAACAGGATATAGTATAATAGATTATCAAGGAAATAAATTCAAATTAATAGAGGCACGGAGCAGTAACCACAAAAGCAGGAGTATCATTTCCATTAAGGCTTACAAAAATATATGATGATTTAAGCATGATTATTAATGAATATAAACCAGATGCAATATCTGTAGAGGAACTATTTTTTAACAACAATGTAAAAACAGCTATAAATGTAGCACAAGCAAGAGGAGTTGTTTTAGTAGTAGGATGTAAAAATAATATACCTACATTTGAATATACACCTCTACAAATAAAACAAGCAGTAGCAGGTTATGGAAGAGCAGATAAAATTCAAGTTCAAAAAATGGTAAAAACAATATTAAATGTAGAGAAACTTCCAAAACTAGATGATACAACAGATAGTATGGCAGCAGCAATATGCCATGCACATAGTTCTAAGTTTGCAGAAAAGTTATAATTTGTATGATTAAATTAATTG
>CALXNI010000003.1 GCA_944389715.1 uncultured Clostridia bacterium
GTAGGGGCGGGCCTTGTGTCCGCCAGAAACAAAATAATTGCAAATGTTGTAGGGGTCGCCGCCCACGGCGACCCGCATATCAATATTTAAGGGTCGCCCAGGGGTGCGACCCCTACAGATTTTAAAATAAATTTGATCATGTAAATTACAATTTATTGGTTATTTCTAACCCTACTGGGCAGTGGTCGCTCCCCATTACATCAGAATAAATATAAGCATCTTTTATATTACTACTTATTCTATCAGATACTAGAAAATAGTCAATACGCCACCCTGCATTATTTGCTCTAGCGTTAAACATATATGACCACCAAGTATAACAGCCTTCTTTTTCTGGATATATTTTTCTAAATGTATCTGTAAAACCAGATTTTAAAAGTTTGTCTATTTTTCCTCTTTCTTCGTCTGTAAAGCCTGCATTTTTTCTGTTTGATTTAGGATTTTTTAAATCTATTTCTGTATGTGCTACATTTAAGTCTCCACATATTATTATAGGTTTTATTTTATCTAATTTTTTTAGATATTTTCTAAATTCATCTTCCCATTCCATTCTATATTCAAGTCTTGCAAGTTCGCGTCCTGAATTTGGTGTATAGCAATTTACTAAATAGAATTTTTTAAATTCTAAAGTTATTACTCTTCCCTCTTTATCATGTTCTTCTTTTCCTATTCCATAGCTTACGCTAATTGGTTTTGTTTTTGTAAATACTGCCGTGCCTGAATATCCTTTTCGTTCTGCATAATTATAATATTCATAATAGTCTTTTAAATTTAGTTCTATTTGGCCTTCTTGCATTTTTGTTTCTTGAATACAAAATATATCTGCATTTAGCTCTTTAAAAGTTTCTTCAAAACCTTTTTTATATATTGCTCTTAATCCATTAACATTCCATGAAATTAATTTCATTTTTTTCTCCTTTGCAAATTGTAATTTGTGTAGGGAATTTATTTTATTCTTTATAAAATCTTAATTTAACTAAAACCTTATATATTTTTGTACCATAAGGTATCATATATATATCTTCTTTTTTTAGTATTTTCATTAATAATACTACAAGCGCATATATAAGCGCTCCAAAAATTATAGATATAATTGTTGCTATTGAATTTCCAATTACTAATGTTAAAAGTCTGTATACAACATATACCATCACACCCATTATAACTGATGCAATAATTGGTTTTAATACATGGTCTTTAAAATTCATTTTTAGTTTTATCTCTTTATTTAAATAGTACATACATATTACAAATGATAATCCTTGGCATAATATTGCGGTTATTACTGCACCATATATATTTATTGCTGGGTTACTAATTAATATAATGTTTAATATAAGTTTTAATACAGCACCTATTGCTAGTGCAATTGCAGGGATATGGACTTTTCCAAATCCGTAAAGTCCACCATTTACTACATAATTAAGTGTTACAAATATCATTGTAATTGTACTTAGCATAAGTATTCCAGCTCCATCTGAAGCAGCAGGATAAATAAGCTCAAGTATTGGTCTTGCAAGCACGGCAAGCCCTGCAGCACAAGGCATTATTATCAAAATAGATGAAAAGAACGAAAATGATAATCTTTTATTTACTGTGTCATAATCATTAGTAGCTATTGCTGATGAAATTGCTGGAACTAATGCTGTACAGAATGAACCCGTTATTGCAAGTGGCAAATGTATTATTGTAACTACTTTAGATAGTAGTCCTGAAAGTTCCATCGCTTTTGTTTCCAAAGCCTCTTTTGTTTCGAGAATTCCCTGAAATGCTGTTTGTATACAATTACTAATTGTAACAGTATCAATTGTATTGTTTACTACAGATACTAAAGACCCTAATGTCATAGGAATTGAAATTGCAAAAATTGTTTTTAAAAGTTTTCCTGTTGTTTTATCCTCTTGTTCTACTGTTTGTGCCTCACAATCTTTCATAATTCCTTTTTTTCTTCTTTTATAGAAAATATATAAATATGTAAATGAAATTATAATCGAAAGCGTTGTAGATACATTTCCTCCAGCCGCCATTACTGCAGGGTCTTTACCAACTAAGGCATAAACAAATGTTATTGTAAGAACACAATTAAAAAATTGCTCCAAAGTTTGAGATATACTTGTAGCTTTCATGCTTCCAAGCCCTGCAAAATATCCTCTTATAACAGATGATGACGCAACAAACATTATTGCAGGAGCAAGTACCATTAATATATATCTAATATCTGGTACATCTAAAATATTAGTAGCAATAAAATCTGCTCCAAAGAATAAAGCAACAGAAAGTATTGCTCCAATTATGGTAAATGTTGTTAAAGAAACTTTAAAGATTCTATATGCACCTCTGTGATCTCCTCTAACAACTCTTTCTGACACTAATTTTGAAATTACTGATGGAATACCAACAGATGATATTGTAAGTAATAAAGAATAAACTGTATACCCTGCATCATAGTATCCATTACCTACATCTCCAAAGCCTTCTACATTTACTATTACTAATCTATATATAAATCCTAATACTTTTATTAAAATTTGTGCAAGCATTAACATTGCAACATTTTTCATAAAAGAGGTTTTATTTTCTTTTTTTATTTTTTCTTCTGAACCCATTAGCCCCTTCCTTTCATTTTGCATTTTATTTATATCATATATATTATTTTTTTACAATATTTTATTTTCTTAGTTTTTAAGGATACAATGAGAAAAAGCAAGACAAAATAAGCTTTTTACCCCTTTGTCTTGCTTTTATTTATTTAGATAGTTTTTGTATATTTAATCTATTTTAATACCAGCCTTTTGATAACCAATGACTCCATGCATTTTGAGGACTACCATATCTAGAACTAATATAACTTAATCCCCAATTTATTTGTGTTTGATAATTTGTTTTGTAATCTGATCCTGCTGATGCCATTTTTGATCCTGGCAATGCTTGTGGTATACCATATGCTCCTGACGATGAATTATATGCGTATGGGTTCCATCCACTTTCTTTGTTCCATAAACTAATTAAACATTCAACATCTGTTTCTGTCCAGCCATAAGAGCTACATGCTGTTGCTGCATACTGTTGGTATACTGATACAGATCCACTTGCAATTCTTCCTCCACTCCTAGATGTTATCTTTGTTTGAATTTGAACTATTTTGTTTACAGGCTCTTTAATTACTTTAGATGATAATTCTATTCTTTCAATTTCTATTCCATCTTTATATTTTACTTTATAAGTTACTTCTTTAATTCCATTTTTCCCTGCTTGTATTACTCTATTAGTTGTATTATTTCCATTTGAAACATCCTTTGTAATTGTTTCGAATGGTATTTCTTCTTGCACTGTTATAATTTCTTCTGTAATATTTGAATAACTTTCTGCAATTTCTTCTATGTCATTATTTAATTCTTCTTCTGATGCTTCAGCTATTTTGGTAGGCTCATTGCCTATTTTTGTAATTATAATACTTTTTGTTTCTGTTATATATTCATCAGCTGCTGGTGATACTGTTTCGTCTGATGATAATATAATATGGTTTTCGTCTAATATTTCAGACACTTTTGTTTTTGATGTTAATACTGTAATCTCATGATTATTTGAAAACTTTATTTTTACATTATTTAATTTTACATTTCCTGCAATTACAGATATCCCTAATATAATTATAAAAATAATACTTATTGCTATAACTTTTCTATAAGATATCGATGCTTTTTTTGCTTTATTCATAAACCCCTCCTTTAAGCGATCTATTATATTATACTATTTTAATAAAATTTTGTCAAATTTGGAAAATTTTTTCTGCGGAACCCTTTATTTTATTATATGTGGCTTGTACCAGAAATATGCCTATAAATTGTAATTTGTTTTATGAAATTTATTGATATGTAAATTTTGCTGTGATATAATAAAAATGTAAATTATCATTTAATAGGAGGTTTTAATATGTGGATAGCATTAATTATTATTGTTGTATTAATTATAGCTGTAATTGCAATTTATAATAATTTAGTTAATTTAAGACAAAAAGTTAAAAATTCTTGGAGTCAAATTGATGTACAATTACAAAGAAGATTTGATTTAATACCAAACTTAGTAGAAACAGTAAAAACTTATATGAAACATGAAGATGAAGTTTTAACAAGGGTTGCTGAACTTAGAACATCTTGGGCAAATGCTGGTACTGTTGCAGAAAAAGCAAAGCTTGATGATCAATTATCAGGTGCTTTAAAAACAATTATGGCTGTTTCAGAGAATTATCCAGATTTAAAAGCTAATCAAAACTTTTCTGAATTACAACAAGAATTACAAAATACAGAAAACAAAATATCTTTTTCAAGACAATTTTATAATGATTCTGTAACTATGTACAATACTAAATTAGAAGTTGTTCCTTCTAATATTATTGCATCAATATTTAAATTTAAACCAGAAGAATTATTCAAAACTGAAAGTGAAGAAGCTAGAAAAAATGTTAAAGTTGATTTTGGAAAATAATCATTTATTAAAAAAATTCCCAAAGTATTAAATACTTTGGGGGTTTTTTTAATATATTATTTGATAGAAAATAATTTTTGCGCATTATAATATGTTTCTCTTGCTACTACTTCTATATCAATACCTTTTATTTCTGCTATCTTCTTAGCCATATACTTTACATTTCTAGAATCATTTCTTTGTCCCCTTAGTGGTTCTGGACTTAGGTATGGGGAGTCTGTTTCTATTAGCATTTTTTCTAGTGGTACTCTTTTTATTATTTCGTCTGCATTTTTAGAGTTTTTGAAAGTTATAGGTCCTGCAAAAGATATATAAAAGTCTAATTTTAATCCTTCTCTTACTAAGTCTACATTTAATGGACAGCAATGGAATACTCCTTTTTTGTTACATGCATTTTTTTTAAGTATATCCAATGTATCATAAATTGCTTCTCTTGTATGAATAACAATTGGAAGATCTAACTTATTTGCTATTTTTATTTGTGATACAAATACTTTTTTTTGTAATTCTTTGTTTTCAGTATTCCAATGATAGTCTAGCCCTATTTCACCAATTGCAACAACTTTTTTATCTTTGGCTAAACTTTCTACTTTTTTTAAATCTTCTTTTTTTAAATCTTCTATATCATTTGGTGAAATTCCAACAGTTGCATACATAAAGTTATAATTTTTTGCTATTTCTATAGCATTTATAGAAGATTTTAAGCTATATCCTGCATTTATTATTTTAGTAATACCATCATTATATATAGTTTTTATTAATGTATCTCTGTCTTTTTCAAACTTTTCATCATTATAATGTGCATGTGAATCAAAAAAATCCATATTTACCTCTATTCATCTACCATTACAACTACTGTTGCAACAGCATGTTCTTTGCAGTGTGATATTGAAATATCTATATTTTTTATTTTATCGAATTTTATTCCTAAAAATTCTATTTTAGGGTTCCCATTTTTGTCATTTATTACTTGTGCATTATGCCATGAAATATCAAATTTGTGTTCAAGTAGAGGAGATACTGCTTTATATATAGCTTCTTTTGCAGCAAACCTACCTGCATAGTGATAATATTTTGCATTTCTTTTACTTTCACAATATTCAATTTCTTTTGGTGTATATATTATATTTAAAAATGTTTGTCCAGATCTTTCTATTGATTCCCTAATTCTACTTACTTCTATTATATCTGTACCACAAAATATTTTCATGTTCTCCTCCTGTTAAATTGTAATTTGAATGTGAAGTGAGAAGTGGGATGTGGGAAGTGTGAAACTAGGGTAAGCCTTACGTAGTCTAGCCCTAAAAAGCACACCTCACACTTCGCACCTCACACCTCGCATGAACAAAT
>CALXNI010000004.1 GCA_944389715.1 uncultured Clostridia bacterium
AACAATTAATGTTGCGGGCGGACACAAGGCCCGCCCCTACAGATTTAAAATAAATTTACCCACACAAATTACAATTTGTTTAAATAAATAATCAATTTTACTATACAAAATGAAAAATTAATTATATAATAAATGCGTATAATAAGTTAGTGAGGGAATTTAAGGAGAGATTAAAATGAATTTAAAAACTGTTTTAAATGGAATAGATGGTTTGAAAGCAAAAGGAAATCTTGATATTGATGTTATGGGAATAGCACATGATTCAAGAAAAGTAAAAAATGGATATTTATTTGTTGCAATAAAGGGATATGAAACAGATGGACATAAATTTATAAAACAAGCTATAGATAATGGAGCAAAAATAATAGTAATAGAAGATACAACTTATATTAAAAATAATGGAATAACTGATGATATAACAATTATAGTAGCACCAAATACAAGAGAAGCTCTTGCTAAAATAGCATGTAATTTTTATAATAATCCATCTTCAAAATTTAACTTAATAGGTATTACAGGAACAAAGGGAAAAACAACAACTACATTTATGATAAAATCAATTTTAGAAAAGCAAGGACAAAAAGTAGGTTTAATTGGAACAGTTGCAAACTATATAGGAGATAAAAACTTAGGAGAGAGTTCACGAACTACTCCAGAAAGTTTAGAACTTCAAGAGCTATTTGCAGAGATGGTAAAAGAAAAAGTTGATACAGTTGTAATGGAAGTATCTTCTCAAAGCTTAAAATTACATAGAGTAGATGGATGCAATTTTAATATAGGTGTATTTACAAATTTTTCTGAAGATCATATTAGTGAAAAAGAACATCCAGATATGGAAGATTATTTTAATTCAAAATTAAAACTTTTTGATATGTGCAAAAAAGGTTTTATAAATGCAGATGATTTTTATGTTAGAAAAGTAAAAAAACTAGCTAAAAATTGTGATATTAAAACATATGGAATAGATAATAGAGCAGATTTATTGGCAAAAGATATAACAATAACAAATGTAAGTGTTGACTTTAAAGTAAAAATAGGAACAAGAAATGAAAGAATAAAAACTGGAATACCGGGAAGGTTTAGTGTATATAATTCATTAGCAGCAATTAGTGTTGTATCGACTTTTGGAATAGATGCAGAAAAAATAAAAGAGGCTCTGATAGATATTAAAGTACCAGGGAGAAGTGAACTTGTACCAAATAAAAAGGAGTTAGCTATAATGATAGATTATGCACATTCACCAGAAAGTTTGCAAAATATTTTATCTGCTGTAAAAAGCTATACAAGAGGAAGAGTAATATCTGTTTTTGGATGTGGGGGAGATAGAGATCCTGGTAAGAGACATATTATGGGAGAAATATCAGCAAATACTGCAGATTTTACAATTATAACCTCAGATAATCCAAGAACAGAGGAACCAGAAAAAATAGTTAAACAAATTGAAGAAGGAGCTAAAAAAACAAAAGGTAAATATATAACGATAGTTGATAGAATAGAAGCCATAAAATATGCAATTAATATGGCAAATAAAAATGACATAATTGTTTTAGCTGGAAAGGGTCACGAAACATATCAAGAAATAAATGGAACAAAATATCCATTTGATGAAAGAGAAATAATAAAAAAATTAATAAAGTAAAGTAGGGGCGTTGTTGGTAAGGAATACCTATAAGGATGACCCCACTGCGCCCATAAAATGAAAAGTGAAGAGCGAATAATACAAAATTCGCTACAAAAATTTTAAAAGGGAGGAGACAAATTTGTATTTCCAAACAAGGATATTATTTGTATCATTTATAGCAACAGTAATTATTTCAATATTTGTAATACCAATATTAAGAAGACTAAAAGTTGGTCAAATCGAAAGAGATGATGGTCCACAATCTCATTTTAAAAAAAGGGGAACTCCAACAATGGGTGGAATAATAATTGCTCTTCGGAATTATTATAGGTACCATAGGAGGGTATTTATATTATGCTCCAAGAGAACCAGAAGTTGCAAAAAATATACTTCCATTATTACTTATTACTATTGGTTTTGGGATTATAGGTTTTGTAGATGACTTTAAAAAACTTGTATTAAAAAATACAGAAGGATTAAAACCAGCATATAAGATGCTTGGACTTTTGATAATTTCCGTAGCATATACATTGTATTTAACAAAGGGTATACATTTGGGTACAGAAACATTTATACCTTTTGTTAAAAATTATGTTGTATTACCAATGAGCCTATATATACCATTTGTTATATTTGTTATGCTTGGAACAACAAATGCAGTTAATTTAACAGATGGAATAGATGGACTTAGCACATCAATAGCAGCAATTATAACTACATGTTTAACAGTTATTGCAATTATATTAGATGTAAAAGAGATTATAGTATTTGGCAGTATCATAATTGGGGCTTGTTTGGGATTTTTAATATTTAATTTAAACACAGCTAAAGTTTTTATGGGTGATACTGGATCATTATTATTAGGTCGGTGTAATATCTGCTATGGCATTATATTTAAAAATGCCTTTAATATTAATAGTTATTGCAGCAATACCAGTGTTAGAGACTTTATCGGTTGTAATGCAAGTAGTATATTTTAAAAAAACAGGTGGAAAGAGATTATTAAAAATGGCACCTTTACATCATCATTTTGAATTATCAGGTTGGAAAGAAAATAAAGTGGTGTCAGTATTTTGTATAATAACACTACTACTTTGTATAATAGCTTTATTTGCAATATAGAGGAGAAGATGATATGGTGAAAAAAAAACAACTTGCCAAAGAGAAGCAAAAAAATAATTCATTTGATTTTATATTATTTATAACAGTACTATTATTATTAGCACTTCGGTATTACTATGGTATTATCGGCTAGTTCACCATCAGCTCTTGCAACTACCGGAAGTAGTTATACATATGTTTTAAAACAGGCTCTTAGTGCAGTAATTGGAATTGTTGCAATGCTTATACTATCTAAAATAGATTATAAAATATATGCTAATTTTTATAAAATTGCATATATTGGTGCAATATTAGTTTTACTACTAGTTTTAATACCAGGACTTCGGAAGAACTGTAAATGGTGCAAGAAGATGGATTAATCTCCCAATTGTATCGTCATTTCAACCATCAGAACTTACAAAAATAGGATTAATAGTTTTTTATGCGGTATACCTAGCTAAACATAAAGATGAATTAAAAAATATATGGAAGGGGTTTATAAAACCATTCTTAATATTATCACCAGCAATATTAGTGTTGTTAGGAGTGCAATCTCACTTTAGTGCTTCTGTTATAATAATTTTAGTTGTTGCTGTGATGATGATAGTTGCAGGATCTAGAGTAGTACATTTTGTGTCATTTGGTGCAGTAGGAGCAGGAGTTGGAATTGGATTAATGTACATACTTGCAAAGTTTTTTGACATAGGGGCGTATAGGTTGACAAGAATAACTTCATTTTTAAATCCTTGGGCAGATGCTCAAGATTCAGGATGGCAAATTATACAAAGTCTATATGCTATAGGCTCAGGTGGACTTTTTGGAGTAGGACTTCGGAGACAGTAAACAAAAGTATTTATATATATCAGAACCACATAATGATTTTATATTTGCAGTACTTGCTGAAGAATTAGGATTTATAGGATGTTTAGTGGTAATACTTTTATTTGCAATATTTATATGGAGAGGAATATTAATTGCAATGAAGGCTCCAGATATGTTTGGAAGTCTCCTTGCAACAGGAATTACAGCTTTAATAGGACTTCAAGCAATAATAAACATAGCTGTTGTTACATCTTCAATGCCAGTAACAGGTATGGCACTTCCATTTTTTAGCTATGGTGGAACCTCGCTTATAATTTTGCTATGTGCGGTAGGAGTAATGCTGAACATATCAAGACAAAGCCAGAAAATTTAATAACAAATTGTAATTTGTTGTTGCGAGGTGTGAGGTGCGAAGTGTGAGGTGTGCTTTTTAGAGCTAGGCTACGTAAGGCTTACCCTAATTTCCCACTTCCCACATCCCACCTCTCACTTCTCATTCAAATTACAATTTACGGAGGTAAATGATGATGAAAGTAATAATTGCAGCAGCACAAACAGGAGGTCATATTAATCCAGGAATTGCAATTGCAAATAAAATAAAACAAGAAAATAAAAATGCAGAAATAATGTTTATTGGTACAACAAGAGGGCTAGAGAACGATTTAGTTCCAAGAGCTGGTTTTGAATTAAAAACAATTGAAGCATATGGAATAAATAGAAAAATTAGTATTGAAAATATAAAAAATATGCTTAGAACTTTAAGGGGATTTAGTGAAACAAAAAAGATTGTAAAAAAATTTAATCCAGACATAGTTATTGGAACAGGAGGATTTATTTGTGGACCTGTACTTTTAGCTGCTACAAAACTAAAAATACCTACAATGCTGCATGAAAGTAATGCATTTCCAGGAGTAACAACAAAGATACTTTCAGGTAAAGTAGACGCAGTACTTTTAGGATTTGAAGACGCAAAACCAAGACTTCCTAAAGCTAAAAAAATAGTAATTACAGGAACTCCTACAAAAGTTAGAAAAATAAAATTATCACAAATGCAAAAGGATAAAATAATAAAAGAGTTAGGATTAAGAATTGATTTACCAATAGTTCTAATATTTGGGGGAAGTCAAGGCGCAAGAACTATTAATTCATGTTTAATAGAGATAATTCAAAAAAAATCTAATAGTAATTATCAAATTATATGGGCATCTGGACAAAAACAATATGATATCATAAAAAATGATTTGAAGGAATTAAAAATTGATATAAATAAAATTCAAAATGTAAAAATTTTGCCTTACATATACAATATGGAAGAAATGATGAATTTAGCAGATATAGTAATCTCAAGAAGTGGCGCAATGACAATAACAGAAATTGCAAAATGTGGAAAACCTGCAATATTTATTCCTTTTCCTTTCGCCACAGAAAACCACCAAGAATATAATGCAAAAGTATTAGAAAATGTAGAAGCAGCAAAAATTATATTAGATAAAGATTTAAATGTGGAAACATTATCAAATACTTTAAATGAAATGCTAAAAGATAAAGTTAAATTATTAGAAATGGGAAAAAATGCAGAGAAAGTAGCAATAAATAATGTAGAAGATAAAATATATGAGGAAATAAAAAAATTAGTTAAATTGTAATTTGTTGTTTAGAGATTAGAGGTTAGAGGTTGGAAATTAGAATTTAAAATGTAGGGGCGGACGTCTCTGTCCGCCCAAGACAAAATAATTACAGACATTGTAGGGGTCGCCGCCCTCGGCGACCCGCATACCAATATTTTCGGGTCGCCGAGGGCGGCGACCCCTACAACATTTGCAACAAATTTTGCCCTACAAATTACAATTTACCTAATAAAAATTTAGGAGATGAAACTATGGATATAGAAAAATTTGAAGAAGATATAGGATATAGGTTTAAAAATAAAAAACTACTAAAAACGGCATTAACACATACTTCATATGCACATGATAATAAAATAGAAAGTAATGAAAAGCTAGAATTTTTGGGAGATGCAATATTAGAATTTGTTACAAGCGATTATCTATACAAAAATTACACAAATTTAAAAGAAGGGGAAATGACTAAAGTTAGAGCAACAGTAGTGTGTGAAGAAAGTTTATACAAAATTGCAATAAAGCATAATTTTAGTGATTTCCTATATTTAGGAAGAAGCGAAAAAACATGTGGCCGGAAATAAAAAACCAGCATTACTCGCCGATAGTGTTGAAGCAGTAATTGCAGCAATTTATTTAGACTCTAATCTGGAAGAAACAAGAAAATTTATAATAAATAATTTAAAAGAAGCAATAGAAATTGCAAGTACTCATGTTGGTCAAAAGGATTATAAAACAGTATTACAAGAAAAATTACAGGTAAATGGTAATGTAAAAATAGAGTATATATTAATAGATTCAAAAGGGCCAGACCACGATAAAACATTTATAGTGGAAGTAAAATGTGATGGAAAAAGTCTAGCAATAGGAGAGGGAAAAACAAAAAAATCTGCAGAAATGGAAGCAGCAAAATTAGCATTAAATGACAAATAGTAGAAAACATAAAAACTGACATCAGTAATTCATAGTAGGGACATACCTTAATCTATGAGGAATGCCTATGAGTAAGGTGTGTCCCTATACATTAATAGGAGGAAATATGAAAGAAAAACAGCAATATATAATACCAATATTTGTACCACATTTAGGTTGTCCAAATGATTGTACATTTTGTAATCAAAAAAGTATAAGTGGACAAACTAAAAAAGTAACAAAAAAAGACGTAAGCAAAACTATAGATGAATATTTAAAAAGTTTCAAGAAAGACAATAGCTATAGAGAAGTTGCATTTTTTGGAGGAAGCTTTACAGGGATAGAAAAAGAAAAACAAGAAGAGTTACTTAAAGTTGCATATGAATATGTAAAGGCTAAAAAAATAGATTCGATAAGAGTATCTACTAGACCTGATTATATAGATAAAGATAGGCTAAATTTGTTAAAAAAATATGGAGTAAAAACAATAGAATTGGGAGTACAATCAACAAATGATTACATATTAAAAAAATGCAGAAGAGGACATACTTATGAAGATGTGAAAAAAGCTTCAAAATTAATAAGAAGATATGGATTTGAATTAGGACATCAGATGATGATAGGCCTTCCAGAGAGTACAAAGTTGGACGAGCTACAAACTGCACGAAATTTAGCAAAATTAAAACCTAAAATAGTTAGACTTTATCCAGTTTTAGTAATAAAAAATACACAGCTTGAAAGAGAATATCAAGCAGGTGAATATGAACCACTTACAGTTGTTCAAGCGGTGGAAAGGTGTAAAGAATTATATTATTTTTTTAATAGGAAACATATTACTGTAATAAGAATGGGATTGCAAAGCACAGATTTAATATGTAATCCTAAAAATGAAAATAGTGAAGTTGTAGCAGGACCTTATCATGAAGCTTTTGGTCAATTAGTAGAAGATGGTATTTGGTATGACAGTATTTTAGAAAAAATAAAAAAATTTAATGTGAAAGTAAAAGAAATAGAAATAAAAGTAAATTCTGAAAACATAAATAATGTAGTAGGACACAAAAAAGAAAATATAAAAAAATTAAAAGAAATATATGATTTAGATACAAAAATAAAACAATATAATTCAATAAAACCCGGAAAATTTGAAATAAAAATTTTAAAAACATATAAAGATTTTCTGGATGAATAAAAATTTCCAAAAACCTCCATAATAAATATGGAGGTTTTTATGAGATTTAAAACAAAAAAGAAAATAATAAAACTAAGATATTTAATAATTCAAATAATACAAATTGTTGTTGGAACAGCAATTGTAGCTATATCAACTAGTTTGTTTTTACTTCCAAACCAGTTATCTGCCGGTGGCTTTTCTGGAATTGCTACAATTACATATTATTTATTTGGAATACCACTTGGAACAACAGTTTTAATTTTAAATATTCCATTATTTATTATTTCATTAATAAAAAACGGAAAACGCTTTTTTATTAATGCATTATCAGGTACCATTTTATTATCAGTATTTTTAAATGTTTTTGAATCATTAGAACCTCTAACAACAGATAGATTTTTAGGTTGTATATATGGCGGTATAATTGCTGGGATTGGTACAGCAATTATATTAAAAGCTAAAGCATCAACTGGAGGAACAGATCTTTTAACACAAATAATAAAAACATTTAAACCAAGTATAAGAATAAGTAATTTGTTAGTAATATTTGATATAATAATAGTGGCATTAAATATCATTTTTTTTAGAGAGCTCGAAATCGGATTATATTCTGCAATAACAATATATATAATGGGAAAAATGTTAGATATATTTTTTGAAGGTATAGATTTTGCAAAGTTAATTTATATAATATCACCACAATATAAAGAAATAGCTAAACTAATTGGAGATAAAATAGGAAGAGGAAGTACTTCTCTTAATGGAAGAGGAATGTATAAAGAAGAACAAAAAGAAGTACTGTTATGTGTGGCTTCAAGAGGAGAAGTAAGAGAAATAATGAATATAGTAAATATTATAGATAAAAATGCATTTGTAGTAATAACAAATGCAAGAGAAGTATTTGGAAAGGGATTTAAGGAGAGTTAAAGTTTGACTTTTATGTAAACATATGGTAAAATATTAAATATATTTTAATTATGAGGAGAAGAACTATGACAAATAAAGAATTTAGGGAGAGTTTAAAAGAAGATCATTATTTAGAAAGTACACCTTTTGGACTAGAAGAAATGTTGTTAAATAAAGAACTTAAAAAATTAGAAAAATTAAATGATAAAGGAGAAGAAAAAGAAAAATAACAGACAATATTTGTATATAAAAATCCAACTATTTGCAAAGTTGGATTTTTTATGTAGTATGACATCAAATAAAGTTCACTGTTGTTCTTGTGAGATTTAAATAAATATGATATAATTGATTCCGTTTTTAAATATATTTTAATAAAAAGGAATGTAATAAATAAGTGAAAGGATTTTTTATGAATGAATTAGTAAAAATACTTCCAAATTTTAAAAAATTTAATGATTATATAAATAATGTAAAATCTGAAAACAGCCCTATAATGCTATCAGGGCTTACAGATAGTGCCAAAGTTCATTTTGCATATTCAACTTTTTTTTACACAAATAAACCAATATGCATAATTACATATAATGAGTTACAGGCAAAAAAGATTATAAAAGATTTAGAATATTTTTGTAATAAAGTAGATTACTTTCCTAGAAGAGAGATTTTAGCATTTGATTATTTAGCAGAAAGTAAAGATATATCATATGATAGGATAAACTGCTTAAATAATATATATAATAATAAAGCAAAAGTTATAGTAACAACAATAGAAGCAGCTTCTCAAGAGATAGTATCAAAAGAAGCTTTATATAAAAATATTTTTGAATTAAAAGAAAATGAAACAATAAATTTAGAAGATATAAAAAGAGAATTAAGTAAATTGGGATATGAAAGAAGAGATTTAGTAGAAACTACGGCTGAATATAGTGTAAGAGGTGGAATAATTGATATTGCGACTTCTTCTAAAAAAGGAGTTAGAATTGAACTTTGGGGGGATGAAATAGATTCAATTAGAGAATTCGATATCGAAACACAAAGATCAACAGAAAAAATAAAAAAATTTAAAATTTTTCCAGCAACAGAATTTGTGTTAGAAGACAAGATAGAGGAGATTATAAATAGAATTGATAAAAAAGATGAAAAAACACTTGAAGATATAGAATCGATTAAACAGGGAGATTATTTAAGTAAAATAGATAAATATTTTAATTGTTTTTATCAAAAGAGAGAAACTATTATAGATTATTTAAAAGAAAATTATATAATTTTTTTAGATGAAATAGGAAAGATAAAAGCAAGGTCTGAAAACATATTAAATGATAACAACAATGTAATAAAAGAATTAATTGAAAAGAAAAAAAATGTGCCAGAAGCTTTAAAAAATTTAAGGGACTATATTAAATTTTTAGATACAATTAAAAATATACAAACAATATATCTTGAAAAGCAAGATATAGGATTTGTAGATAAACAAAGTATGCATGCAAAAAGAAACGGATATAGCTTTAGCTATAGGGAGGTCAACTTTTTTCGTAGTTCAATGGATTTATGTATTCAGGAAATACAACAAGCTAATAAAGATGGGAAAACAGTAGTAATATTAACTGGAAGCAAAAATAATGAAAAACAGTTAAAACAAATCTTAGAAGAAAGAATAGGATTAAATATAAATGATATTATTGTAGAAAGTGGCGAATTATCAACTGGTTTTGAATGCTTTGATTTTAACTTATTAGTAATATCTGCTAAAGAATTATTTAATGCTCCAAAAAGAAGAAAAAAAACAAGTTTAGAATTTAAACAGGGTGAAACAGTAATATTTTCAGATTTAAAAGCTGGAGATTATGTAGTACATAAAACAAATGGTATAGGTCAATTTATAGGAGTAAATACTATTAAAGCAGATGGTGTTACAAAAGACTATATAAAAATAAAATATAAAGATGATGACATACTATATATTCCAACAAGCAATTTAGATAATATTAGAAAATATATTGGTGTAGGAGATAGAGCTCCTAAAATCAACAGACTTCGGTAGCAAAGAATGGGCAAATACAAAACAAAAAGTAAAATCTAATTTAAGAGAAGTTGCACGTGACTTAATAGAGCTTTATGCTAAAAGAGAAAAAATAAAAGGTTTTGCATTTTCTAAAGATAGTGAATGGCAAAAAGAATTTGAGGGTAGTTTTGAATTTCAGGAAACTGATGATCAGATGAGAGCTATTGAAGACGTAAAAAGAGACATGGAAAAACCAAAGCCAATGGATAGACTTCTTTGTGGAGATGTAGGTTATCGGAAAAACTGAAGTTGCTATAAGAGGTGCTTTTAAAGCTTGTATGGATCAAAAACAAGTATGTTATTTGGTACCAACTACCATACTTGCAAATCAACAATACGAAGCATTTAAGAGTAGGATGAAGGAATATCCAATAAAAATAGAACTATTAAATAGATTTAGAAGTAAGAAAGAGCAAGAAGAAATTGTAAAAAAACTTAAATTAGGTGAAATAGATATTATAATTGGTACACATAGGTTACTTAGTAAGGATGTAGAATTTAAAAACCTTGGATTTTTAATAATTGACGAAGAGCATAGATTTGGCGTAAAAGATAAAGAAAAAATAAAACAATTAAAAACAAATATAGATGTTTTAAGTATGACAGCAACGCCAATACCAAGAACTTTGCACATGTCTATTGTCGGAATTAGAGATATGTCATGTCTATACGAGCCACCACAGAATAGAAGACCAGTTCAAACATATGTGTTAGAATATGATAATGAAGTAATAAAAGAGGCAATAACAAAGGAATTAGAAAGAGGAGGGCAAGTATTTTATTTATATAATAGGACTGAAAGTATTGCGAGAAAAGCAAATGAAATATCTGAGCTTGTTCCTGAAGCAAAAGTAGGATTTGCACATGGAAAAATATCTGGAAAAGAGTTAGAAGATATAATGCTAGATTTTATAAATAAAGAAATTAATGTTTTAGTATGCACAACAATACTAGAATCTGGAATTGATATTCCAAATGCAAATACCATTATTGTAGAGGATGCAGATAGATTAGGGTTGGCACAGCTTTACCAGATAAGAGGAAGAGTGGGAAGGTCAGATAAACAAGCATATGCATATATTACGTATAAAAGAGACAAACTAATAAATGAAGTTGCAGAAAAGAGATTAAAAGCAATAAAGGAATTTACAGAATTTGGTTCTGGGTTTAAAATAGCAATGAGAGATTTAGAAATAAGAGGAGCAGGAAGCTTAATAGGAGAGATGCAGCATGGACATATGGAGCAAGTTGGATACGATACTTACTGTAAGCTATTAGATGAAGTCGTAAAAGAAATGAAAGGGATAGATATAGAAGAAGACATAGATATTACTATTGACATCAATGTTTCAAGCTTTATACCAGACAGCTATATAGAAAATGGAAGTCAGAAAATAGAAGTATATCAAAATATAGCATTGTGTAAAAATGAAGAGGATTTGAAAAACATACAAGAAGATATTATAGATAAATTTGAAAAAATGCCTAAAGAAGTATATAATCTTTTAGAAAAAGAAAAAAAAAAAAATATGTGTAAAAATTTAGGAATAACAAAAATAACACAGAGACAAAATAATATTGTATTTAATTTTAATCCTGAGATTTTTACACTAGATATAGACAAATTAATAAAAGAATATAAAAACAGAGTAAAATTTTCACAAGCAAGAGAACCATATATAACATATAGGTTAGAAAACCCTGTAAATGTTTTAAATGAAATTTTGAATTTTTTAAAAAATTAAATAAATTGTAATTTGTTGTTTAGAGATTAGAGATTAGAGGTTGGAGATTAGAAATTAATTCCAGACGTTGTAGGGGCGATTTTAATCGCCCGTAAAAACATGATAAATTAATTGCAAATTTTATAGGGGCGGGCCTTGTGTCCGCCAGAAACAAAATAATTGCAAATGTTGTAGGGGTCGCCGCCCACGGCGACCCGCATATCAATATTTAAGGGTCGCCCAGGGGTGCGCCCCCTACAGATTTTAAAATTAATTTTATCACACAAATTACAATTTATAAAAAAATAATTAATAAGGAGGAGATGTAAAATGACATATAAATTTACAGTAAGGGCAGAAAAAGCTCTTGAGATCGCAAATGAAATAGCAATGGAATTAGGACATAATTATATAGGAACAGAGCATTTACTATACGGATTAGCAAAAGAAGGGACAGGAATTGCAAATAAAGTATTGGAAAATCAAAATGTAACTGAAAATGCAGTTTTAGAAAAGATAGAAGAATTAATAGGAACAGGAGAAACAAGAGGAGACCAGACTATTGGATTTACACCTAGAACTAAAAGAGTAATTGAAAATGCATTTAGAGAAGCTAAAAGACTTGGATCTGATTATATAGGAACAGAGCATTTATTAATTGGTATTATGAGAGAGGCAGATAGTATTGCTGTAAGAATTATGCTTGATTTAAATGTTAATCCTCAGAAACTATATAATGAAATTATAAAAGTTATAAACGAATATGATAATACAGATGAAAATAATAAAAGAAATACAAAATCTAGTAGTTACAATTCAACTCCAACTTTAAATCAATTTGGAAGTGATTTAAGTAAACTTGCAAGTGAAGGTAAATTAGATCCTGTTATTGGTAGAAAAAAAGAAATTGAAAGGATCATACAAATTTTATCAAGAAGAACAAAAAATAATCCATGTTTGATAGGAGAACCAGGAGTACGGAAAAACTGCAGTTGTAGAGGGATTAGCCGAAAAAATAGTAGAAGGAAATGTTCCTGAAACATTAAAGAATAAAAGAGTGGTAACTCTTGATATTTCTGGCATGGTAGCAGGAGCAAAATATAGAGGTGACTTTGAAGAAAGGATAAAAAAAGCATTAAAAGAAGTAAAAAAAGCAGGTGATGTAATTTTATTTATAGATGAAATCCATACAATAGTAGGAGCAGGTGCAGCAGAAGGGGCAATAGATGCAGCAAATATTTTAAAACCATTACTTGCAAGAGGAGAAGTTCAAATAATTGGTGCTACTACTTTGAATGAATATAGAAAATATATTGAAAAAGATAGTGCATTAGAGAGAAGATTTCAGCCTGTTACAGTCGATGAACCTAGCATTGAAGATAGTATAGAAATATTAAAGGGATTAAGGGATAAGTATGAAGCACACCATAATGTTAAAATTTTGGACGAAGCAATAGAATCAGCAGTAAAATTATCTAGTAGATATATAACTGATAGGTTTTTACCTGATAAAGCAATAGACCTAATAGATGAGGCATCTTCTAAGGTAAGACTTAAAACATATACAGAACCAGATAAGTTGAAAAAACTAGAAGAAAAAATTAATAAAATAGAAAAAGAAAAAGAAGAAGCAATTTCAGTTCAAGATTTTGAAAAGGCTGCAGAGCTTAGAGATAAAGAACATAAAGAAAAAGAAAAATTAGAAAAAGAAAAAGATGCTTGGAAAGAAAAAAATATAAAAGATATAAGAAACATAACATCAGAAGATATTGCAGAAGTAATTGCAAATAGCACGGGAATACCAGTTCAAAGGATAAATCAAAATGAAAATGAAAAACTTAAAAATCTAGAAAAAATTCTTCATGAAAGGGTAATAGGACAGGATGAAGCAGTATCTGCTGTTGCAAAAGCAATAAAGAGAGGAAGAGTAGGTCTAAAAGATCCAAATAGACCTATAGGTTCATTTATGTTTTTGGGCCCAACTGGTGTAGGTAAAACTGAACTTTCTAAAGCACTTGCAGAAGCTCTTTTTGGAGACGAGAATGCAATTATAAGGATTGATATGTCTGAATATATGGAAAGTCATTCAACATCTAAAATGATAGGTTCACCTCCAGGATATGTTGGATTTGATGAAGGTGGAGGATTAACTGAAAAAGTTAGAAGAAAACCATATTCTGTAATATTGTTTGACGAGATAGAAAAAGCACATCCAGATGTATTGAATATGTTATTACAAATATTAGATGATGGACGACTTACAGATTCACATGGAAGAACAGTAAATTTTAAAAATTGTGTAATTATTATGACGTCTAATATTGGTGCAAGATTAATTACTGATAAAAAACAGTTAGGATTTTCTGGAGAAAAAGATAAGGATCAAAGTGAAAGAGAATATGAAATTATAAAAAAAGAAGTTATGGCAGAATTAAGAAAATCATTTAGGCCAGAATTTATAAATCGTATAGATGATATAATTGTGTTTCATAAATTAACAGACAAAGAACTTAATCAAATAGTTGATATTATGCTAGAACAAATAAAGAAAAGAATTGCAGAAAGGGATATAAAATTGGAAGTAGACAGCAAAGCTAAAGAACTAATAATAAAAAAAGGAACAGATGTAAATTATGGAGCAAGGCCACTTCGTCGTGCAATACAAAATATGATAGAAGATAAACTTGCAGAAGAAATATTAGATGGAAACTTAAAATCCGGAGACACTGCAAAAATTACAGCCAAAGATGGAGATATACAAATAAAGGTTAATGTGAAAAAATAGAAAATATAGAGGGAGAGCTTTAGGTATATGGCCTAAAAGTATCTGGGACGGAGACAAAATTTCATAATGGTGAAATTTTGCACCTCACGTCCAGATGCTCTCTTTTTAAATTGGCTCTACATGTATAATTGCATTAGCTACATTATCTAATCCTTTTATATCTTGTTCTAAGCTATCAGCCAAATTATGACTATCAAATGTAGACATATTACCATCTACAAAAATAGTTAAAATAATAATATATTTATATCCGAGAAGGAGTTGAATATAAATTTTCTATATGTTTAATTTCTTTATAATTATGTACTAAATCTAAGATTATATCTTTTGTATGCTCATCTATTGAAATATCCATAAGAACATTATAGCTTTCTATAAAAATTTTAATTCCAGTATAAAATATCCATATTGCAATAGCCATTCCAACTATACCATCAAGCCAATATATTCCTTTTGAGGCAAGAATAATGGATAACAAGGTAAATGTTGTTACAATGCAATCATTAAAATGATCTTTTGCATTTGCTTTTAATAAAATATTATTTATTTTTTTACTTAATCTATTTGTATAAATAAATAGGCTTAATTTCGTAATAATTGTTACAATACAAACAATTATCAAATATATGGAATAATTAAGTTCATTTTTTAATACAAGAGAATTTATTGCATCTATTAATAGTTTTATCGATATAAGTATCATAGATATGCTTATCAAAAATGAGAATATATATTCAGACTTTCCGGTGACCAAAATTATGATCTTCATCTCCTGGTTTACTTGCAATTTTATTGCCTATAAAAGTCATAAGTGATGCAAAAATATCACTTGCACTATTTGCAGCGTCTGAAATCATTGCTTGGCTATTGCTAATAAAACCAACAGAAGCTTTAATTACAAGCAAAAATATATTTCCGATAATTCCAAGTATTCCAGCTATTTTAGTACTTTTATATCTGTCCATCGAATTTCCTCCCAGAGTAATATTTTTAATAGATAAATTGTAATTTGTATTATTAAATTTATTTTAAAATCTGTAGGGGTCGCACCCCTGGGCGACCCTTAAATATTGATATGCGGGTCGCCGTGGGCGGCGACCCCTACAACATTTGCAATTATTT
>CALXNI010000005.1 GCA_944389715.1 uncultured Clostridia bacterium
ATAGTTTTAATTATTGGAATATGTGCATATGAGATAGTTGGAGAAATATGTGATTACATAAAAGTAAAGAATAGGAGAGATGATATAGATGAGTGAAGCAGATAAATTATTTGAAGATTTAGGATATAAGAAAGAAGATTATAGTCCAAATGTAATATATTATACAAATATATTTAATGATGATATTTATTAAATGTATAATAAAAATACAAAAAAATTTCTTTTTATCGAATATGGTGAAGCAGGATATATATCAATGGAAGAATTAAAAGCAATAAACAAGAAATGTGAGGAATTAGGATGGATATAGAAGAGGATATAAAGAAATTAAATAAATACATAGAACTAGTTATAGATAAAGATTATTGTGATTGTAACGAACTGAACGTAATCATAGGAAAACATTGCGATGGAAGTAAAAATGTAGCTTATGCAATCAAAAATACTTTAGCAGAAAGAGAAGAAGATAAAAAGAGAATAAAAGAGTTAGAAGACAAAAATAAAGTACAAAGACATCAAATAGAGATTCTATTGAACAAAAAGAACTATTAATAAAAGAGTGGAGAAATATTTTAAATCTTATAACTAAATTACAAAAAGAAAATGAACCATATGAAAAATATAACAAAGAAAGTAGAGCATATTGGATAAATCAAGGGAAAATAAGTTTAGCGAAAAAGTTATTGGAGGATAAATAATATGGAGATATTTTTATATATTTTTTTAGGAATATTGTTAATAGCAATGATATTAGGAATAGGAACAACATTTTATATATTTATTAAATTTATAAAAGAACTTTTTTGAAAAGGAAAGGTGATTAAATGTTAAGAATAAAGAAAGAAGTAGACTTAAAAGAGCTAGAAAAGTTTGGATTTGAAGAAAATGAATATAATTATTTTTATTATGGCTTTACTAGACCAAATTCTAATAGTGAAATTTCTATATTAATAGATATAGAAACTAGAGATATATTAACTTATCTTGATATAAATGTGGATAATTCAAAAATACATGATAAAATTTACGATTTAATAGTCGCAGGCTATGTAGAAAAAGTGGAGGAGGAGTAAATTATGGAAAAATATAATTTAAAAAATAAAGATGATATAAAAATGTCAAATGTTTTGTTTGCTACAACAAGCGAAAGAGATTATGAGATGAATAGATTATTACTTTTAGAAAATATGCCAAATACAAAATATGGTGAATATGTATTAGCAGAAGGAGGACATTGTAGTTGTTATGATTTTGATGAAACAGAGTGGAATTGTATAAAAGTTACAGAAGAAGAATTAAATGAATTGTTAGAAAAAGCTTGTTATGGATTAAGAGTAAGATTAAAAGAGTTCTTTAAAAATTATTAGAGAGGAGGACAAGCAATGACAGAAGGAGAGAAAGAATCTATTGAGCAATTAAAAAGTTGGAGAAACTATATTATTGAGCATAAAGAAACAACAAAAAATGCAGCTGATTTAGAATTTTATATAAGAACAGTTTTAAATCTTATTACAAAGTTGCAAAAAGAAAATGCAGAATTACAAAAACAATGTATTAGTAAAGATAAAATAAGAGAATTAATAAATGAAAGGCAATTTGAATTACAACAAGAATATAAAGATTTTAAAGATGATATTAGATTAAATACATTGCAAGAAATATATTATTTAGGAGATGGAATTAATGACAGAAGATAAAAAGAGCAATATGAGAAAGTGTATAAAATGTAACAAGGAAAAATCTGAAGATGAGTTTTATGCAACTTGGTCTCATTGGTGTAATGAGTGTATAGAAAAAAGAAAAAGAAAAATGGAATATGAAGAGTTCATGAAAAATGGTGGAATAGACGGAAAAGAAAATATGATGCCAATGAAAGGAGAGTAAAAGTGCCAGCAGATAAAAAGATTGAACAGCTTATAGCACATAATGCAAAGTCAATAACTATAAGTAAGAAAGATTATGATGCTTTAAAAGAAGAAACGAAAAATCTTATAAAATTAAACGATATTATTTTAAATTTTGAGGAGGAAAAATAATTTGGAAGATAAAGAAGTTGATGATTTTTTGAAGTTTGTAAATATAGCAAATGATGTTTGTAAAGAAAAAGGTAAATCATATGAATTTATTTGTCCAGAATGTAATGGAAAAGCGATAGCAATTAGAGATGAATTTAATGGACATTTATATGCTAAATGTGAAGGCTGTGATATGTCAGTAATACAATAAGAAGAAGGTGAGTAGATGATTAAAGAGCAAGAAGAGGCAATAGAAAGATGTAAAAAAATAATAACAACAAAATTTAATTTAGACTATTCTATAGATAATTATGATAAAGAAGCAATAGAAACAGTATTAAATATGCTAAAAGAAAAAGATGCAGAGGTAGAGAAATATAAAAAGAAAAATAAAGACTTAAGCAATCAAATCTTATTACTTTACAAAGAGCAAGACAACTATAATGCTAGAATAGATAAAAAGAACACAGAGCTAAAGAAGAAAAACGAAGAATTAGAAATGTACAAAGACATAAAAGAGATAGCTAATTCTAAAGCAACAGATCTAGCTAAATTAAAACAGTATGATGATTTAAAAGAAGAGAATAGAAAAAAGGACAAGATGATAGACTTGATGGCAGAAGAATTGCAAAAATATATTTATGTATTATATGATGGCGATACAATTACGAGTAAAAAGGGGATAATACAACATTTTAAAAGAAAACTAGAAAAACAATAATTCAAACAAAAGAGAGGTAATATTATGAAAATTAAAGATATTATGAAGTATAGCTATTATGATGAAGAAGGAAAAGTAATAGCAATTTTAGATAAGGAAAAAATAAAATACTTATTAGATACACATGAAAATGAGATTTTAAATTTATTAAATAAAGATAAAATAAAAAACGATTTAAAAGTTGATGAAATTAAATTTACAGAATAGGAGGAAAAAATGTATAAAGCTATAGCAGAAAAGACAAAAGAATTAAAAGATGGTAAGACTACTAAATATTTAAGTGATATTATGGGGATGAATAAATGTCATCTTACATCCGTATTAAATGGAAAAAGACGTTGTTCAAAAATAGTTGCAATCGGATTAATAAATATAAAGACAAAGATTCCTTTAAATTCAAAAAAAATGGAAGGAGAATTGAAAAAATATTTCCATAAAGAAGATTAATATAGTAGGTATTTAATAGGAGGAAATATTATGGAAAACAAAATACAAAAGCAAGAACCAATATTAATAAATGAAGAAAATAAGAAATGGATATTGTGCGAAACAACAAATAAACGAGATGGAACTGTTGCAAGAAAATATAAAGTTCTTCCAATGGAATTATCAAAATATATAAAAGAAAATTTAAACTATATATTTGTTAGAGGTGCAGCAACAGAGCAAGCCTTAACATATGTATATGCAGATGGTTATTATAAATTTGTATCAGATGACGAATTTAAGGGATTTATAAAAGAATTTATTCCATATCAACTGAGAAAATCTAAAGATATAAACGAAGTATTTTTTGATTTAAAAACAGAAATGAAATTTGTAGATTATGAACTATTGAATGCTGATGAGGATATTATTAATTTTCAAGATGGAATATATAATATAAAAACTGATGAATTGACACCACATAGTCCAGATATATTATCTACAATACAGATTCCTGCTAAATATGAAGATGTAAAAAATGCTCCAACTGAAGCTCCAGTATTTTTTGATTACTTAGATACATTATGTAATGGAGACATAGAAACTGTTGAATTACTAATGCAATGTTTAGGAGTAGCAATTTCAAATGTATATGCTTATAGAACTAAGAAAGCATTATTTTTAGTAGGAAAAGGTAACACCGGTAAGTCACAATTAAAACGATTAGCAGAGTATTTATTAGGACCACAGAACGTATCAAATATTGATTTAAAAAAGGTTAATGAAAAATATGGAGCTGCTACTTTATACCAAAAAAGACTTTCTGGATGTAATGATATGAGCTACCAAAGAATTGAAGATATGAGCATATTTAAGCAGTTGACCGGAGGAGATTCTATAGAAGTAGAATTTAAATTTAAAAATAGTTTTAATTTTCTTTATAAAGGTTTCTTATGGTTTAATTGTAATAAATTACCTAGATTTGGAGGAGATACTGGTAAGTGGGTATACGATAGAATAATGCCAGTATATTGCAATAATGTAATTTCAAAAGAAAAACAAGATCCATTATTATTCGAAAAAATGTTAAAAGAAAAAAACACAATAATACTATTTGCATTACAAGAACTAAAAAAAGTAATAGAAAATAATTATAAATTTATTGAACCATCAAGTATGCAAATAGAAAGAAATAAATATGAAATAGAAAATAATACTTTATTGAGCTTTATACATAATTGTTGTTATATTAAAGAAGATATAATGCCTAGTATGCGATTAAAAAGAAGTACCTTTAAAGAAGCATATGATAAATATGTAAAATTAAATAATAATAGTAAAGGAAAATTAACTAGTTCTGATATGAATTTAATATTAGAACAAGAATATTCAGAAAGATATATAAAATCCGGTGGTATCTGGTATATGAGTAAGATTAATCTATTGCCAGAAGCTAAACAGGAATTAGAAATATATGATGGAAATAATTTTTAAAAAAATTAAAAAAAGTGTTGACAAATTCCTTTCGATGTATTATAATGTATTTACAATAATAAAAGAAAGGAGAAAAAATAGAAATGAATGATCTTAGAGAAAAAGTTGCATATGAATTAATAAACTATAGAAGTATCAACAACTTAACTCAGACAGAAGCTGCAAAGAAATTTAATATTTCTAATAAAACTTTAAATCGTATTGAAAATAGAAATGAAACTGTTAGAGAAATCACTTTAATGAAGATTTTAAATGAAATTAGAAAGGAGGGATAATATGAATCCTAACTTATTTAGCAATGAAATGGAAAAAAATAATGAGAAAAATATTAATGCTACATATTTAGCGATGAAAGCAGCACTTAATTGTGTTTTTAAAGGAATAAATACAGAAAGTATAAACACATTTATAGATAAATTAACTGAGTTCGATAATAAAATTTTAGATTTTTTAACTAATGTAAAAAGTAATGAAGACTTACAAATTGTGGAAAATTTCATTAATCAAGGTTTATTATTAATAAATGAGTTAGAAAAGAAAGGAGAATAAAATGAATCAAAATAAATTAAAATATAATGAAGATTTAAAAGAATTATTAAAATTAAAATCTGATTTACAAAATTGTAAGAATGAACAAGAATCAGAATCATTAAAAGCTCAAATAGTTTCATTACAAAAAGAAATGAAAGACTTACTAGATGAAATAGAGGATTATTTACCTGAAGAAGTTAATAAGGGATTCAAAATCGAAAAATCTGAAACACAAGTACAAATAAATAATGTAAATCAAAATAATAATATAGCACCAATATCTTCTAATTGGGATATGGCTGAAAAATTATCTAAGTCAACAATTATTCCAGATACATTTAAAAATAAACCTGAAAATATTGTTATAGCGATAGGATTGTCACAAAAGATGAACTTAGATCCTTTTACTATAATGCAAAACTTAAATATTATTAAAGGAAAAACAAGTTGGTCTGGAAGTTTTTGTAGAACATTAATAGAAAGGAGTGGAAAATATTATGGATTAAAATTAGTATTTACAGGACAAAAAGGAACTGATACTTACGGTTGTCATATGGAAGCTAGAGACAAAGAAACAGATGAATTAATAAAAGGACCAGAAGTAACAATAGCAATGGCAAAGGCTGAAAATTGGACTTCAAATAAAAAATGGACTACTATGCCAGAATTAATGCTTTCATACAGAGCTACTGCTTTCTTTGCTAGAGTATATACACCAGAATCATTGAATGGAATACAAACTACAGAAGAAATTGAAGATATTAATTTAGGAAATAATAATGGACCAAGAAAAGTTAAAGATGTTTTAGAATAGGAGGATAAAATGGAATTTAGTGAAAAAGAAAAAATAATTAATAGTAAAATGCAAAATATATGCAAACATATTGATAATGAATTACCAGATAATTGTGGATTTATATTATTAGCTTATGAATTTAACAGAGAAGGTAGATTAATATATGCATCAAATACTAATAGAGATGATGCAGCTAATCTTATGAAAGAATGGCTAGATAAAGTGAACAAAGAAAAATATGGAAAAGATATTTAGGAGGAAATTTATATGAAAATAAGTAAAATAAAAATAAGTAATTTATTCGGAATTAAAGAAATTAATTTAAATGGAAAAGATGTTGAATTATCAGGAGCAAATGGAGTAGGTAAAACATCTATATTGGATGCTATAAGGTATGCATTAACAAATTCTAGCGATAGAGACTATATAGTAAAAAAAGGAGAAACTGAAGGAGAAATATTGATAGAAACAGATACTGGATTATCTATAGACAGAAAGAAAAGAACACAATCTAGCGATTATAAATCTATAAAACAAAATGGAAATGAGATTAATAGTCCAGAAACATTCTTAAGAGAAATTTTTACTCCTATGCAATTAGAACCTGTAGAATTTTGTCAAATGACTAAAGAACAACAAAATAGAATTATATTAGATTTAATAGATTTTAAATGGGATCTAAATTGGATTAAAGAACAATTTGGAGAAATTCCTGTTGGAATAGATTATGAACAAAATATATTACAAGTATTAAATGATATTCAATCAGAAAAAAGTCCATATTATTTAGAAAGACAAGAAATACAAAGAACCATTAGAAATAATAAAGCTTTTATATCTGACATTGCAGAAGGTTTACCTGAAAATTATAATGCAGAAAAGTGGGAAAATTTTAATCTAACAGAAAAATTAAAAGAATTAATGACATTAAAAGAAAAGAATAATAAAATAAATGAAGCTAAAGAATTCATTAATAATTATAATAACAGAGTAAAAGGTTATGATGCTGAACGACAAATAGCAATAGCAGCTGAAGAGAAAAATATACAAGTAGAAAAAGAGCAACTAGAAAAAGATATTGCAAGAATGGAAGAACAAATAAAAGCAAATAAAGAAAAACTACAAAATTTAGGACAAACATTAGAAGATAAGAAAAATATTGCAAATTTAGAATATGAGAAGAAAGTAGCAGCATTAGATGAAAGTATAGGAAGAGCTAAAGAATATGCTAATCAAGAATCAATAGATATTACAGAAATGCAAGCTGAATGTGACTTAGCAGAAAAGATGAAATCTTATATAAATGAATATAAAAGAATGAAAGATTATGAAACACAAAATGAAGAATTATTAGAACAGGCTAAAGCACTAACTAATAAGATAGAACATGCTAGAGAATTACCAGGAGAAATATTAAAAACAGCAAAAATTCCAGTAGAAGGGTTAACAGTAGAAAATGGAAAACCATTAATTGATGGAAAACCAATTAGTAACTTATCAGAAGGTGAACAATTAATGTTATGTGTAGATGTAGCATTAAGTAAACCAAATAATTTAAAATTAATTCTATTAGATGGAGTAGAAAAATTAAGTGAAAATAATAGACAATTATTATATCAAAAATGTAAAGAAAAAGATTTGCAATATATAGCAACAAGAACAACTAATGATGATGAATTAATAATAACAGAATTGTAGGTAATTATTATAAATAATAAACAACGAATAGAAAATTATAAAATTATTGAGAAAATGTGTAAAGAATCTAATAATAATTTAAGATTAATTAAAGATATAAAAGGAATTGTACTAGATAAAAAGGAGGATTATTTTAATGAGTTCAATTTCAAGAAAAATAGAACGTAATAAACTAAAACAATCTTATCAAAGTAATAAAATCCAAAAAGTTTGGAGACAAAAACAAGTTAATGAATATGGGATACAAGGTTATATAGATATGCATAACAAAAACTGTAAAGATAAAATTGATACAAAAACATTATTTTAGGAGGAAAGAATATGAACTTAAAAGTTTCAACAAAATCAGATGTAAGAAAAGTTGCAGGAGCAATATTATCAGTATTAGAAGAAGGAAAGGATGTAACACTAGACGTAATAGGAGCAGGAGCTTTAAATCAAGCTATAAAATCTGTTATAGTTGCTAGAAGTTTTAGCATAGTTTCTGGAATAGATTTATTAATATTACCTGCGTTTACTAATTTAGAAGGAGAAGATTCTACGAATATTACTGGATTGACTTTAAAAATTGTAAAAATGGGAGATTAATAATATGAATGCAGAAAATGAAATAAAATTTATTTTTGATGAATATAGAAAAAAATCCGATAAATTATTAAATACTATTGAAAATATTAAAAAATTAGACTTATCAGAAAATGAAAAAAATAAGAAGATTAATAATATAAACAAGAAATTAAGAAAATTACAAGATAAGTATATAAGATTTTTAGATATAAAACCTAACGATAGAAAGGAATAATCATGGAAGAAAACTTAATAATTTGTGAAGAAAATTATTTTTCACAGGAAAACGAAATGAAATACTGTGGTAGTTCTCAAATTAAATCTTTTATGGATTGTGAAGCAAAAACTCTAGCAAAAATAAAAGGTGAATATAAAGAAGAAAATACAACAGCACTTTTGGTTGGAAGTTATGTAGATGCTGCAGTATCACAAACTTTAGATATATTTAAAGCTAAACATCCAGAAATATTAAAAAAAGATGGATCATTAAAAAGTGAATATGTAAAAGCAGATTATATATTAAACAGAATAGAAAAAGATGAACTTTTTATGAAATATATTTCTGGAGATCATCAGACAATTATGCTTGGAGAGATAAATAGCGTACCAATAAAAATAAAAATTGATAGTTATTTTCCAAATAAATGTATAGTAGACTTAAAATGTGTAAAAAGTTTTGAATCTATATGGAATGATAAAACTAAAATGAAAGAGAACTTCGTTGATTATTGGAAATATACTTTACAAGGGGCGTTATATCAGGAAATTGTTAGACAGAATACAGGAAAAAAATTACCATTTTTTATAGCAGCAGTTACAAAAGAGACAGAACCTGATTTAGCTCTATTAGCTATACCAGATGAAGAACTAGAAAAACAGCTATTGATAATACATGAAATTTTACCACATATACGAAATCTTAAAGAGGGGTTAATTTTACCTAAAAGATGCGAAAAATGTGATTATTGTAAAATGACAAAAAAATTAGATTGTATAATAGATTATAGAGATTTATAGGAGGAATGTTTTATGGAAATGTTAGTAGTTATTTTAGTAGTAGTTATAATAGTGTTATTAATATGTATGAATTATTATTGTAATAGATATGAGCAAGAAAATAAAATTAATAAAAGTAATATGGATAGAATTCGTGATTTAGAAGATGAAAGAAATTCATATAAAAAAGTTTCAATAGATTTAAATACTGAATTAAAAAATAATAAAGAAAAAAATGCATCAGAAATAGAAAAATTAAATCAAGAATTAAAAGAAACAAATAAAAAATTAAAAGAGATAAATAAAAAATATAAAGATTTATCAAAAGAATATAATAATATATTAAAAACTGATATTAGTGAAGATAAAAATGAAAAAACTATAGGTAACCAAGAAAAAATAGAACCAATAGAAGAAAAATCTACTAAAACAAAAAAATCTATTTCTAAAGTAAAAGAAGAAAAAAAGACAACAACAAAACGTACTAGAAAAACAAAAAAAGTCAAGGAGGAAAACATAAATGGATAATAAGAAAATTGTAAAATATGTAATTATAGGAGTTATAATATTATTTATTATTGTAACACTTTTCAATTCATTAAAAACAATTCCAACTGGATATGTTGGAGTAAAAACAAGATTTGGTCAAGTACAAGATACTATGATAAATGAAGGTTTAAATTTAAAAGTACCATATATTGAAAAAATTGTAAAAATTGATTGTAGAACACAAAAATATGAAGTTACAACAGAAGCAAGTTCTAAAGATCTACAAAAAGTTTCAAATATAAAAATTGTTGTTAATTATAATGTTAATAAATCAAAAGCAAATCAACTTTATAAAGATGTAGGAATAAATTATCAAACTGTATTAATTGAACCATCTATTTTAGAATCTATTAAACAAGGTATGTCACAATATACTGCTGAAGAATTAATAACTAAAAGAAATGAAGTAGCAAGTGTTATTTTAGATCTATTAAAATCAAAACTTGAAGAAAAAGGAATAAGTGTTACAGCTATAAATATTACAGATTTAAGTTTTAGTGAAGAATTTGATGATGCTGTAGAACAAAAACAAATAGTAGAGCAAGAAACTCAAAAAGCTCAATATGAATTAGAAAAGGCAAAAGTAGAAAATCAAAAGAAAATAGAAAATGCAAAAGCAGATGCAGAGGTCATGAGACAACAGAATGAACAAATTACTGAAAATTATTTAAAACTTAAAGAAATAGAAAATCAAAAAGCCATGATAGAAAAATGGAATGGACAAACACCAACTACTATATTGTCAGATGATGCTAATTCATTATTTAATATTAATAACTAGTATAAGGAGTAAAAAAATGCCATATAAATTTGAATATGAAAATATGAAGATGAAAGAAGAAGATAAACGAAATAGGAAATTAACTGATGAACAAAGACAAGAAATAAGAGAATTATATGCAACTGGTAAATATTCTCAAAGAGGATTAGCAAAAAATATAATGTAACAAAAAAAGTAATAGTATTTGCAATATATCCAGAAAAATATAAAAAAGCAAGAGAAAGATATAAAGAAATTCAAAAGACTGGAAGATATTATAATAGAGAAGCTCAAAGAATATATTCCCAAAATTATAGAAAATATAAACATGATTTATATTTAAAAGGTAAATTAATAGGAGGTAAAGATGAATAAAGTAGAACTAATTGGAAGATTAACTAAAGATCCAGAAATAAGATATACACAAACAAATAATGTTCCTGTAGCATCTTTTACATTAGCAGTTAATAGACGCTTTGTAAAAGAAGGGGAGGAAAGACAAGCAGATTTTATAAATATAGTAGCTTGGAATAAAACAGCAGAATTCTGTAATAATTATTTTAGAAAAGGTCAACAAGTTGCAGTTGTTGGGAGAATACAAACAAGAACTTGGGATGATGACCAAGGACAAAAACATTATATTACAGAAGTTGTAGCAGAAGAAGTATATTTTGCAGATTCTAAAAAAGATGCAACTTCATATGATAATGAACCAGTAAATAATACAACTTCGCCATTTGATAATAGTGATTTTAATAATGTTGGTTATACAGTAAATTCAGATGATTTACCTTTCTGATATAGCATAAATTAATTTCTATGGGGTAGATTTTATTTTTATATAATATTAATAAAATTATACCCCTATAAATATAAAATGCTTTAGAATTGATTTTGAAAGGAAATTTGATATGATTAAGTTAAGGAGTTATCAAGAAGAATTAAAAAATAAATGTAGAGAAGCTTTTAAAAAATATAAAAGAGTTATTATGCTTGCACCGTGTGGAAGTGGAAAAACTATAACATCTACTTCAATAATTAATGATAGTGTAAAGAAAGGTAATATTGTATGGTTTATTGTTCATAGAAAAGAATTACTTGACCAAGCAGTCAACACATTAAAAAGATGTGAAGTTCCTATGGATAATGTGAAAGTATATATGATTCAATCTTTAGCAAATAGATTAGATGAAATTGAAGAAATTCCTAATTTTATTATTCTCGATGAATGTTTTGCTAAAGGTACATTAATTGATAATATACCAATTGAGAATATTAAAGTTGGAGATTTCATTAATTCATATAATCATAAAACTCACAAGATTGAAAAAAAAGAAGTCATAAATATATATAAAAAGAAAGCAAATAATATTTTAAAAATAAAATTTGATAATGGAAAGGAGATAATTTGTACTGCTAATCATCCTTTTTATACATCTAAAGGATATATTCCAGCATACAAATTAAAAAGAAGTGATGAATTGTATTTATTGTGGCAAAAAAGTAACAAGAGAATTAACAAAATATCAAAAATATACATACAAAAAAACTGGAAGAGTGTATTGTTCAAACGAGTGTATGAAAAAATATTTGTCAGAGTTAAGCTCCAAAAGAATGAAAAAATTGAACGAAACAAATCCAGGAATGTTAAAAAGACATCAAGAAATGAAAACAAAGAATCCAATGTTTATACCCGAAATAAAGGAAAAAATGAAAGAAAGTATAAGGAAGAAAGTTGCACAAAAAAAATCAAATGGACAATGTTGGTTTCAAAATCGAGGAGGAAATGGAAAAGGATATACTATTCCACAAATAAAATTATACGAAGCATTAAAAAAATTGAATCCAATTTTAGAATATGTAGTTCCAACAAAATTAAAACGTACAGAAGGTTATCCATCTTGTTACAAAATAGACATAGCAATAATTCAACCTCTAATAGCAATAGAAGTAGATGGCAAAAGTCACGAGCTAATTTCCAGAAAAGAACAAGACCAAAAAAAAGATATATTCTTAAAAGAACAAGGGTGGAAAGTATTGAGATTCAAAAATCAACAAGTGATGGAACATTTGGAGGATTGTGTAAAGATGGTTATGTCTATAATTTAGAAGTAAAAGATAACAATAATTATTTTGCAAATAATGTGCTTGTACATAACTGTCAACACTCTACTAGTAAAACATATTTAAGATTAATCAATAAATTTCCAAATGCATATTTTTTAGGACTTACAGCTACACCTTGCAGACTTTCGGGAAAACCACTTGGAGATATATTTCAATATATGGTATCAGCTATAACAACGGAAGATTTAATAAAACAAGGATATCTAGCCCAATATGATTATTATGCACCTAAAACTAATGCAGATTTTACTAAAGTAAAAATAAAAAATGGAGATTATGATACAGAAGAAATTGAGAAAGTTATGGATAATAAAAAAATTTATGGTAACATAATCGAAGAATATAAAAAATTAGCAAATAATAAAAAGACAATTATATATTGTGCTAGTATTAGTTATAGCAAAAAAATAGAAAAATTATTTAATGATAATGGATTTTCTGCAAAGCATTTTGATGGAACTACTCCTAAAAATGAAAGAGATCAAATTATAGAAGATTTTAGAAATAATAAAATAAAAATATTAACGAATGTTGATTTAATTGGAGAAGGATTTGATGTACCAGATTGTGAATGTTGTTTGCTCTTAAGACCAACACAAAGCTTAAGCTTGTATATACAACAGTCTACGAGATGTTTAAGACCTAATGGAGATAAGCGAGCTATAATTATTGATTTTGTAGGAAATGTTTTTAGACATGGTATGCCTACAGAAAATAGAGAATGGTCATTGAATCAGAAAATAACATGTCAAAATAGAAGTGGAGAAAGAGATATATTAACAAGACAATGTAGGAATTGTTTTAAAGTTTATCAAGGAACAAATAGAATATGTCCTTATTGTGGATTTGATAACGGAAAAACTAGAAAAGAATTAAAAGAAGAACAAAAAGCAGAATTAGAAAGAATAGAAAAAATAGAGAAGAAAAAAAGAAAAGAAGAAACTAGAAATAAATCATATGAGGAATTAGTAAAGATAGGTTATCAAAGAGGATATAAAAATCCAGAATATTGGGCTAAAATAAGAGTTGAATATAGAGAAAGGTTTAAAAGAAAATGAAAGAAAAGAACCATGAAGAAACCAAAATACAATCGCAAATAATGATAGCTTTATCAAAATATGGTATTCCAATTAGACAGCAATGTGGAAAATTCAAAACACAATATGGATCAGTTGTATCAATAGGAATTCCTGGTATGTCAGATATATTATTTTTTAGAAAAGATGGTAAACCTTTTTGGTTAGAAATAAAAACCAAAACTGGTAAACCAAGTAAAGAGCAATTACATTTCTTGCAAGTAATGAAATCTATGAATGTTGAAGGAGCAATAATAAGAAGTGTAGAAGAAGCAATAAATTTTATAAAAAAATGATACCACTATTGACTTATTTCAAGTTTTATGATAAAATAATTATATCAGATTATTAAAGCTGATGTAAATCACCGATGACTTTCTAAAATAAGGAATAGCAGTAGTGCTTATTCCTTATTTTTGTGGATAAAATTGTGGAAAATGTGGATAAGGAGGTTTAGATAAATGGAAAGAATATTAGATGAAGATTGTAATGGATTAATAATTATAGACAATAATATAGAAACAGAAATTTATTTAAATGATAAAGAAATGATAATATTAAGCTTATTATTTAAATCAAAAAGGAACTTTTGTACATATGATAATATTATTGCTGCATTATATAAAGATAATTATATGTTTAATAGAGAATGTTATATAAGAAGTATAGCAACAATCATATGTAGATTAAGAAATAAAATAAAAGATTATTTTGATATAAAATGTATTTATAAGAAAGGATATAAATTAATAGTAAAATGTTAAAAGAAAATATTTTAAGTTTACTTAATATGAGTGATGTTTTAAATAAATATAATATAAAAATAAGAAATAATATGTGCAGTTGTCCTTTTCATAAGGATAAGAATCCTAGTATGAAAATTTATGATAAATCATTTTATTGTTTTTCTTGTAACAGAACAGGTGACATAATTCAATTTGTACAATATTTATTCAATTTATCTTTTGTAGATGCTATGAAAAAAATTAATTATGATTTTAATTTAAATCTAAAATGTTCTTTATCAAAAGAAGAAAAGAAACATTTTAAAAAGATTCAAGAAAAATTAGAAAAAGAAAAATTATATAAAAAACAATTAGAAAATAGAAAGAAAAATAAATTTATATTATATGCAAATTTATATTTATTATTAAAAAGACAAGTTGACAAAATAAATAAAACTATAACATATGAAAATTGGGAAGAACAAACAGAAATAATTTCTAATTTACAAAATAAAATGGAAATATTAAATATGAAAATGGATTTATTATATTAATAAGAAGGAGTTTATTAATTAAACTCCTTCAACAAGCTTCAATATATAATTGGATGTAATGCGATACAAATATATATTACCACAATAATAAAAAAAAGTAAATGTTTTATTTAAAAATACTTGAAACCCTTTAGTAGATTGATGTCTAGCTCTTGCCACGAGAATCGATTTTAAGACATTTATTTTTTTATTTAGAGTAATTACATTCATATTTTTCACTAAAAAAATAAAATAGAAGTCCATTTTACTGAACTTCTATTAAGACAAGTAACAACGAATACCTTTTTATGTATTCCTAATATATATTTTAACATATTTATTAACTTTGTCAATATTATTATTTTAAATAAACATCTCCATTATACTTAGCTGCTATCCAACCACTTGGAATACGTACCCAAGTATCTCCGTCAACTGTTTTTACTTCTTGTACTGTTACTTTTGTACCTTCTTTTAAAGTTGCATTTTCTTGATCTAATGCATGTTTTTTTCCATCAACTGTTAATTCATTAGTTTTTTTACGTTTTTTATCTATTCCAGCACCTGCACGAACTTTTACATTTGTTGTTAATGTATATGTAGAACCTACTTTATATTCATTTAACCCTAATTTATCTTGATTCTTAGGTCTTAATACACAAACATATCCACTAAATGGTTTATCTTTATAACCTATTGCTTTCTTTTTAACTCCATTTTGATCATACCATTTTTTGTTACAATCAATTAGACCAATATGACCATAGCCACCACCATAGTTAGAACCATATACTAATACGTCTCCTGGTTGTAATTTTGTAGATTTAGATAATTTTGTAAAATAACTCTTTGGATAATTATTAGCCCAGTCTTTTGCATTTCCATATGCTTTGAAAGATTTTCCAAATACCTTATATAAATATTGTTGTATCAAAGAAACACATTGTCCTTTATATTTATTGTTAGGTGCTGGATTAGCAACACTTCCTTGTTTTAATCCCCAACTTCCAAATTCTTGTAGATTCATATTAATCTTCATCTCCTTTTGCTATTTCTTCATCAACAGTTACATCTTCAAAATCTGCTCCTTGGTAATCTTTGTCTACTACTTCATCTTCACTCATTTTGTTACCTCCTTATTATTATAATTAATATTTGATATTCCTAAAATTGCTCCTAAGAAAGTAGTTACAGCTGTCATAATTGTTAATACTATATCTGTAGAAGCTACATTATAACAATTTAAAATTACACCAACTAATGTAGTTAAAGCTGGTAAAAATACTAATGTTATCCATTTTAATACATCATATACTTTATTTGGCATATTATCCCTCCCTTCTTTAAAAAAATTTAGATATTCCTAATGCACCGGCTAGTATTGCTAAAACTCCAGAAATAATCCAAGATACAATTTTACTTTTACTATCTCTCCAACTTTGTGCATCTTTTCCAACTGTTTCTTGCTCTATTTTACTATCCAGTTTTTCATATTTTTTTTCTAAGTCATTACATCTTTCTTTTAAAATTTCTGTTTCTTTATTATTAGCATTATTACTTCTCATCATAGCTTCTTTAAAATTAATACTTGTTTGTTTTAAATCTTCAGCTATATTTTTTATTTGCTCTACAGTAACACTTAATGATTTATCTACATCATTTAAAATTTTTTCATTTGTGTCAGTTCTTAATTCTAATGCATCTATTCTTTTTGTGTTGGACTTTTCTCTCTCTTCTACTTTTGTTAATCTTTCTCTTAAATCATCTTCCATAATATACCTGCCTATTATTAATTTAAATCTGGGAAATATGTATTGTCTAAAAGTGTTTTTATTTCCGTTTCTGTCATTCCAGAATTAATTAATTCTGTTACATCTACACACATCATTTCTTTTATAATAAATGTAGCATTTAAAGCACTATAATAACCATTTATTCCAAAAATCAATTTACCTGTCTTAATAACTTGAATTATATTTGAACATAAATTAAATTTATTTATTCCAAATTCTAATTGATTTATTTCATTTATATTATTATCTATACCAATTACACACGCTGAGTTTATGAACGGCTGGTTATAATTTGCATACATAGCTTTAATATAATATTTATGACCTACAATTAGATTTTTATTTAATTTACAAGAAAAATAACAATTTTTATATTCTTCTTCCATATTAGAATTAATTTTCATAAATAATAAATTTTTATCTTCATTTCTTAAAATCAATGAATTATCAAAATTTTCAAATCCAGAAATTCCATATCTTAAATCAGAATTGTATATAATATTCTCTAAATTATAAGGAATATCAACAGATAAAATTACATAATAATTATTATCCCCAGTTGTTTTCAATTCATTACTTGTATTGCCCATTATGTCTACTAGATTTGTAATAGTAATTTCAATTTTTTCCCAATTTTGTAAATTCATATTTTCTGTTAATAATACATATGCTTCATATATATTATTGGTACTATCTATTAAATTAGTATTAAATTCTAATTCATTAATTTTAATTTTAGGTTCTTCTCTTAATTTCTCAGATACTTTAAAATTAATATATATAGTATCACCTATTTTAGCATAATTAGGATTTCTTTTAATTCGAGGAAATAAATTATCTGAAGGATATAATTTATTATTAGGATAAATCAATGGATTATATAATTGTATTTTTACATATAATATTTCTGGCGGTGTTCTATCTCTATCTAATCTGTATACAATTTCCCCATTTAATTTAGCTTCATCTATTAATTTATTATTAATTTTCATTTCTGCTATTCTCATTGCAACACCTTCATATATAAAACACCTTGTTCTTCAACAGCAGGATATTCATCTACTATTTCTATTTTTCTTATTTCTGTTGCTTGTACTACTTGTTGTTTTAATTTAGTATCATAATAAGCCAATCCGTTTTTATCTAAATACTTTTTTTCTGCCATTATAACACCTCCTAAGAAGCTATTATATCATCTATCTCGCCATTTGATATTGCTATAAGTTCACTTGCTTTTTGATAATCAGATAAATCTACAGTACTTCCTAATTCATCCCAAGATGTGCCATTCCAAGCTACATTCATACCAGTATCTTCTAAGTTATATACATCTCCTAATTCTGCATTAGAAGGTAATGCTGACTGATTGGCAACGCTTCCCTTATATTTATAAACTGAACTAACTTTTCCATCAACATAATCTTCTGTTGCTAATCCTGCCGTTGCAGTCGATATTTTTCCATCAACATCTGATGCTGTTTGATAACCAGCACCATTTGTAAGTTCATTAGTATTAGTAGGAACTGTTACAGAGTTTTTTCCTAGTGTTATTGTTTTATTTTCAATCTTGGCATCTGTAATTCCATATCCAGCGATTGTTGTAGGTTTACTTTGAACGTTACTCCAATCTACGGCATCAGCTGTTCCACCACCTGTAGCATTTAATGTTCCATCTGATAAAACTTCTAATCCTGCCCCAGGTTTTACACCACCAATTGTACTTGATGTTGCAGCTGGTAATGTATAATTGTTAGCACCTTCTTCTATTCCTGCTAATTTATTTTTTTCTTCTGTTGTGTAATTGTTATCACTTAGTACTTTACTTCCATCTTTTTGAACAAATATTCCTTTAATTTTTTGCCAAAAATATAAAAGTCCATTATCATCTAAATAATTTTTTTCAGCCATAATTGCCTCCTATTTTTTAAAAATTTCTTCTATTTGAAAGTTTGAAATTGCATCCATCTGATCTTGTAATTTTAATTGTAAACTTGTTTTATTACCTTCTAAAGATACTGTATTAATCTGAGGTTTATTATATAAATCATTATAATTAGTTGTTCCACCAGTATTTATTTTTTCATTATTCTCTATAGTAACTTCTATATTATCTTGTTTATTATCTATATTTACTTCTATATTATCATTTTTTAAATCAATTCTTATTTCATTCATTATACCACCTCATTTATGGTATATTTAGTTCCTATTGTAAACTTTCCTATAACTTTTTGTTGTGGCTTATTACCATCATAGAATATGGTTATGTCATATCCATATTCTCCATTCATCTCCATATCTTTGGTATCATCACTTTTTATTTCAATTTCATATTTTTGTGTTTCTTCATTGTATCTTATTCCATTATTTAAAGATTTTTGAAAGGCTGGTTTGTTATCAGAACTATTTTTCTTTACAGTAAAATAAATATTATCAGTATCTGATAGTTTAGTTTCTACTTCATTTTCTGTTAGAATTAAATTAATAATCCTATAATCCATTTTAGGAAATTCAATATTTATTACTTTTATATTTGGTCTTATATCTGTTTCCATCTCAAACCTCCTTTTTTAATTATTATATAATATATTCTAAAAAAAAGAAAGAACTAGACATAAAATTGTCTAATTCTTTTTTATATAATACCTGAACTATAAAAAGTTATTTATATTATATAATATTTTATTATAAAAATCAATATGGAGGTACCTCCGTGAGTCGAACACGGTCATAACATATTTGCAGTATGTCAGCTTCCCACTTGCTAAAGGTACCAAATATAAGGTAGCCTACTATACCTTATCATCTTTTTTTAATAAATCAATTGTTTTTTCATTTTGTTCGATTATTTTTGATAAATATTCTTTGTTTTGTCTTTGCAATTCTTGCATAATAGCATCATTGCTTGTTTGGTTTAAGTTTAGCAAAAGGTCATAAATTTGTAAAAAACCAAGAAATAAATCATATTCACTAGGTAGATTTTTATTTCTATTATTATTCATAATTATTTATTTACCTTTCTATTTTATTTATTTAGTCAATCTACAATCCATACATATTCTGCAATTCTGTCAGAACAATCAAAAGTGTCATAAATATTTCCATATTTAGAACAAGTTATATGACCTTGCATTGTAATTAGTAATATATTATTAGGATATTTTTTAGATATATATCCAACTGTTCCTTTTACATATGGTAATCTTCTATATCTTTTATCAAGATAATCAATTATAAATTCTCTATTATCCATCATAGTTCCTTCTGCTTGTGCAATATCACTTAAATGTTCATAAACATAATCCCAACTTTTACCTGTAGCACAAGAAATTGACCTAATAGTGCAATCATCACTTTCTTTGCCTAAAGCATTTGCATTATAATATTTATACATAATCTACATCTCACTTATTTTTCTTGCATATTTTTTAATTATTTGTTCAACATCAGGAGAATCTGTTTCAGATAATTCTTCAACAATTTCATATATATTTTTCATTATACCTTCAACTGATTTTATCATTTCTCCTTCTGCTCCATAGTTACCACGCATTGTTTCTTCATTTGCGTCACTATAATTCATATAATGATCTCTCATCTCATCTATTGCATAATCTCCTCTATATCTTCCACGTCCAGAACCTGGAACTCCTCTTCTGCCATAAGAGCCATCACCATATCTTCCTCTTCCTGTTCCTGGCATACCTCTTCTACCATAGTTAGGATAATAATCATCATATCTCATCATTTCCATACCCTCCTTTTTTACTGACCAATAATCTTCATTTTCTAAATCTTTATGTATATCTACTAATCTATATAATAGATTTACATTACTTTCCTGAACTCCTTCATCAATTATTTTTTGTATTTGTTCTTCTACTTGCTTTTTTAATTTATCATTTAATTTTGCTTCTTTTTCTTTTTGGTTGCTCTTTTGATTTTCTTCCAACTTCAACACCTCCTATAAAATTAACTGGGAGTATTAGTAGCTGGTGTAGCAGGTGTAGTAGTTGTAGGAACAGGTATGCTTTGAACCGTTGTAGTAGAATTACTTGGTAAGCAACATTTACCTACATATTTAAATACACCAGTATTTACTGCTGTGCTTACTTTTGTTTTGTATTTAGTTCTAGTTCTAATTTGTGAAGCTAAAATTGGAGTACAATCACAATTTACAAAAGGATATTGTGTTGCTCCACCACCTATAGAGAATACTACAGGAGCATTAATTGTAGCACTTGCAGGAATATTTTGAGCAAAAATAATACAATAATTCATACAATTCCCATAACTTCCTGCTGGTAAATCTACAATTACTGTATTTGTAGTTGCGTCAAAATTAATTGCTTGTGATATAATTAAATTCTTACACAATTTGCAATTATTTATACAATTAGACATAATTATACCTCCTTATAAAAATAGAGATAGTGCGATACTATCTCTAAAAATCACACTTTCGTGGAAAAATTAATTTAATTAGCAGCATCCACATCCACAATTATTTCCATTGCTGTAGCCACATCCTGTTACTTGATAATTGTAGCAACAATTTGGATTTGGTACAATAAAAGCAGGTGTCGGACAATCTGCTCCTAATCTTCTAATTAATTCTGCTGTTTGAGCTGTTTGGTTAGCTGTGATAAATGCATTTTGAGCTGTTTGACTAGCTTGGAATTTTAATGATTGATTTTCAGCTTGTAATGTAGAAATCTTATCATTAGTTAAGAAGTCTAATATAGCTCTTGTGTTATTATTATTGCTCTCTAATATATCCCTTGTAGCATTTTTAATTGTGTTTCTTGTGTCACAAGATTGAGTAGCTAAATTATAATTTACTCCATCTATTGATCTCTCAACATCACAACAACATTTTTGTAAATTATATCCAAGATTATTTATTGATTGATTTACTCCATTAAATCCATTACATAATGAACTTTGAATTGCATTTGAATTAGTATTTATTGCATCTCTTGTTTCATATCCGTTTTGCATTATTCCTGTTCTTACATCACAGCAACATTGTAATAATGATTGACCAAGATTTAAAATACTTGTATTCATTGCATAGAAACCATCACATAATCCATTTTGAACTCCTCTTATTGCATTATCTAAATTATTAAAATTAAATGCATCTGCCATTCCTTGTTGGGTAGCAGGAGCACAACATGCGTTATATCCGTAAGGCATATATTCATTACCTCCATTTCCGTAGTTTCCGCCAAATCCTCTTCCCCAACCAAAGATTAAGAAAAGTATAACCCACCAGGCTTCATTTCCATTTCCGAAACCGTTATTGTTGCCATTATTTCCTGTATTTCCAGATAATACAGCTACGTCAGCTGGGCTAAGACCATCACCATAATTCATTTGACATTTCCTCCTTTATATTTTATTTTATATTTGTTATTATAATAACCTATTTAAAATTTTTTCTAAATTCTGTATATTCTTTATCGAAATCTCTTCCTTGTTCTTTAAATAAATTTCTAGCAAAATTTTCAACACCTTCTGTATTGCCTTCTTTTGCCATATTTATTAAATTTATAAACATAGGATTAGAATTATTATTCTGCATAGTTTTATTCATAGCATCTTGTATAGCTTTTTCTAAAGATCCACCATTGTTTAAGAAAGCTTTTATTGTATCTAAAGGGTTCATATTATTAATCCTCCTTTTTATCCGTTATATCTTCACTTATATCTCTTAATTGTCTTTTCAATGATTTAAATTCTTCTTTTAATTCTTTTATTTCTTTATTTGGATAATTTTCATTAATCATTTTATTTACTTCTTCAACTGTAACATATTTTGGTTTTGGATCAGATGATTTTTTTTCTATATTTGGTGTATATATTATTGTTTTACTTGTTCCGTCTTGTTGTAATTGTTTTGTTACAATTGCACTTCCATCAACTAATGGAAAATAACTTACACTTCCGTCCAAAGGTATATCCATAGCTTTAACAACATCTACACTATCAACTGTTTTACCTTGCAATCCCTGAATTTGTACTGCTTGCGGTGTATAGTTTTGCATTGCTGGTTGTTGCATTTGTGATTGTATTTGTTGATTATTATAAGGTTGATATTGTGGATTATATCTTAGCATTTGTGGTTGCATATAAGAATTACTATAATTAAACATATTGTTCCCTCCTAAAATATTGATTTTTTTACTTTATTATGTTATAATTGCATTGTTGAGTTAAGATTAAGGAATTTATATAAGTGTATCTTTGTGAGAGCTTAACTCAACATTAAAAACTCACATTGGTACATTTGTATAAGTTCCTTTTTCTTTACACAATAGAAAGTGAGGTTTATCATGCAAGAAATTTGGAAAGATATTCCACGGATATGATAATTATAGAATTAGTAATTTAGGTCGTATTTATTCTATAAAAAACAACATTATTTTAAAACAAAGATTAGACAGATATGGATATCTTTGTGTTACTTTAAGCAACAAAGGAAAAACTAAAAACTTTTTAGTACATAGATTAGTAGCTAAAATTTTTTTAAAAAATCCAAATAATTTGCCAACTATTAATCATATTGACGAAAATAAGACAAATAATTATGTAAATAATCTTGAATATATGACACATCAGGATAATGTTAGATATAGTCAAGCAAAAAAAGTATTTCAATATGATAAGTCCTTAAATTTAATAAAAATTTGGAACAGTGTTATGGATATTGAAAGAGAATTAAATTTTAACAGTGGAAATATTTCAGCTTGTTGTAGACACAAATGTAAAACTATATCTGGATTTATTTGGTCTTATGTTCCTTTAAATTAAAAAAGAAGTTGTAAAGATTGTATTTCTTACAGTGGAACTCACGTATACAATTTTCGACTTTACAACTCCTTTCTTTTACCTAATAAAAATAGACAACACATATATATGTTGCCTACTTAGAGAAAAGGCACTAATAGGCGAATGCCTTAACTCTA
>CALXNI010000006.1 GCA_944389715.1 uncultured Clostridia bacterium
CAAAATAATTGCAAATGTTGTAGGGGTCGCCGCCCACGGCGACCCGCATATCAATATTTAAGGGTCGCCCAGGGGTGCGACCCCTACAGATTTTAAAATTAATTTTATCACACAAATTACAATTTATCTAATTATCATATTTTCTCTTCCAGCACCAGTTCCTATGAATTTTACAGGAACACCTATGTATTCTTCTATTCTATTCAAATATTTTTTTGCATTTTCAGGAAGTTCATCAAAAGTTTTACAATTGCTGATATCTCCAAAATTTCCGTCAAATTCTTCATATATTCCATAAGAATTATTCAAAAAATCTGTATTTGTTGAAAAATCTGTTGTTTCTTTTCCCTCACGATTATATGCAACACATAATTTAATCTTATCTAATTTCCCAATTGTATCTACATGATTTATAGCAAGTCCAGTTACGCCATTTAATCTAACAACATACTTTAATGCTACTAAATCAAGCCAGCCACATCTTCTAGGCCTTTTAGTAGTAGTTCCATATTCATGTCCTAATTCACGAATTAAATCTCCTATTTCATTATTTTGTTCAGTAACATATGGGCCAGCACCAACTCTTGAAGAATAAGCTTTAACAACACAATAAACCTCACCAATATCTTTTGCACTAACACCACTACCAGTACAAACTCCACCAATTGAAGGATTAGAAGAAGTAACAAAAGGATAACTACCAAAATCAATATCAAGAAGAGTAGCTTGTGCACCTTCGCAAAGGATTTTTTTACCAGAATCTAATGCATCATGTAATAAAGTAATAGTATCAACAATATATGGTTTTAAAACTTTTGCATACTCTTTATAAGTTGCTAAAGTACTTTCTAAATCAATAAGCTCATGATTATAAGCTTCAAAAATTTTATTCTTATTTTTTATGTTAAAAGTCAAAAGTTCTTCAAATCTATCAGAAATTAAATCCTCTGCACGAATTCCGCATCTTTCGTATTTATCACAATAAGCAGGACCAATTCCTCTAGCAGTAGTTCCTATTTTGTTTGAACCTCTATTTTCTTCCAATAATTTATCCATTTCAGTATGATATGGAAAAATAATATGAGCTTTATCACTAATTCTTAAATTATCTACGGAAACTCCATTTTCTTTTAAATCATTTATTTCCTCAATTAGAACCTTTGGATCAATTACAACTCCATTTCCAATAACAGCTAAAGTATTTTTATTAAAAATACCAGATGGAATTAAGTGAAATGCAAATTTTTTGCCATCAACTTCAATAGTATGACCAGCATTATTTCCACCAGAACATCTAACTGCTATATCTGCATCTTTTGAAAGGTAATCAATAATTTTTCCTTTACCCTCATCACCATAAAAGCCACCTAAAACTACATCCACTTTTGACCTTGACATTAAAACCACATCCTTTAAATAAAATATGTCCTTCCTGCAAGAAGAACATATTTATTATCATATAAAACTTTTAAAAAGTCAATAGGGAAAAAGGGGTCAGACCCCTTTTTCCCTATAATTTAAAACTATTAGGAAGCAAATCTTCTATTGAATATTCTGTTATAATATCATTTTCGGAAAGTGCATATATTTTAAAATTCTTGCCTACAAATTCACTCATAAATTGTCTACAATAACCACAAGGTAAGCAATTATCTAACTTATCAATTGCTGGCCCACCACACACAACAATATGCTCAAAATCTTTTTCTCCCTCAGAAATAGCCTTTGCAAAGGCAACTCTTTCCGCACAAATTGATTGTATGCCATCATTTTCAATATTACATCCAGAATATATTTTTCCAGATTTTGTTTTTAAAGCACAACCTACATAATAATTACTATAAGGTACATAAGCATTTTTTCTAACACTTTTAGCAATATCAATTTCTTTAGATAAATCCATAAAGAACACCCTCTTTCATTTGGTATTATAAATAATAAACATATCAAAGTCAAACAAATTGTAATTTGTTGTCTAGAGATTAGAAGTTAGAGGTTGGAGATTAGAATTTAAAAATGTAGGGACGGCAATCTGCCGTCCGAAAAAAAGAAATTTATTACAAACGTTGTAAGGATTGGCGTCCTCGACAGCCCTAAAGACGCTAAATTCTGCTCAAAATGTGGTAATAAAATATAGATTAGTTATATTTTTATAGGAAAAGTACCAAACCAGTATGTTTTAATTTTATTAAAATATATTGGTTTATTTAATTAACAAATTAAATACTAGTGGTAAGATAATATATATATGTAACCGTTTTTGTAAACCTTTCATAAAATATAGCAAAAATATTTGTATAGAAAGGATGAATAAAAATGGAGAGTTACATAATAGAAGGAGGGAAGGCACTAGAAGGTATTCTAAACGTTTCAGGCTCTAAAAATGCATCACTCCCAATAATTGCTGCAAGTATATTAAATGGAGGAACAAGTAAATTATATAATGTACCTAATATTCATGATACACAAATAACTTTAAAAATATTAAAGATTTTAGGTTGCAAAGTAGATAAGAAAAATGGTAAAATAATCATAGACTCTAGCAAAATGGATACTCATAAGATTCCAGATGATTTAATGAGACAAATGAGATCATCTGTAGTTTTAGCAGGTGCAATACTAGCTAGATTTAAAAATGCTGTATTCTCATATCCAGGAGGTTGTGATATTGGATCAAGGCCAATAGATTTACATCTAAAAGCTTTAAAAAAATTAGGAATAAATATCGAAGAAGAGGCAGGATATATTAGATGTAAATGTGATAAAATTATTGGAAGTGAGATACATTTAGATTTTCCTTCAGTAGGTGCAACAGAAAATGTTATTTTAGCATCTGTCTTTGCTGAACGGAGAAACTATTCTTACTAATGCCGCTATGGAACCAGAAATACAGGATTTACAAAACTTTCTAAATAAAATGGGAGCAAAAGTAGAAGGTGCCGGAACAAATGTAGTAAAAATTACTGGCGTAAAAAAATTAAAAGATGTAAGCTATAATATAATGCCAGATAGAATAGAAGCAGGTACATTTCTTTGTATGGCTGCTGCAACATCAGGAAAATTAGAATTAAATAATGTAATCCCAGAGCATATTACACCAGTAATTAAAAAATTAGAAGAGTGTGGGTGTAAGTTTGAAATTAATAAAAAACGTATAATTATAGAAACACCTAAAAAATTAAAAAGTGTAGATATAAAAACTATGCCATACCCAGGTTTTCCAACAGATATGCAATCAGTATTTACAAGTATGCTTTGCATAGCAAGAGGAACATCAGTAATAGTAGAAAACATATTTGAGAACAGATATAAATATACCAATGAATTAAAAAGAATGGGAGCAAAAATAAATATTGAAGGAAAAATAGCAATAGTAAAAGGAGTACGAAAATTATCAGGAACAAGTGTTGATGCAACAGATTTAAGAGGAGGAGCAGCAGTAGTACTCGCAGGTTTAGTAGCAAAGGGAAAAACAACAGTAAATAATATACAACATATATTAAGAGGATACGAAAATTTAGACAAAAAACTAAGTAAAGTTGGTGCTAATATAAAATTAGAGAAGGTACTGTCCTGAATTTTCCTTTGGAAAATTCTAGGGACTGTCCCTATTGGAGGAAACCTATGAAAAAAGCAAAAGGACAAACTGTAGATTTATTATATGTAAATAAAAATAAAGAAAATAAAAAAACAAAAGGTGCAGGAACAGCCAGTAGTCGTCAGCGAAATAATAAAAAGAAAAAAACAAGAAAACCGCAGAGTAACAGTAATGAAAAAATAAACTTAGATAATGAAATAATAATAGGTTTAACTCCAAAAATTACAGAAAATAAAACAGCTAAAAACAATAAAAAAAGAAAGACAAGCAAAAAACAAAACAAGAAAAAAACAAATAATAAATTAAATCAAAAACAAAAAAATAGTAAAACAAAAAAATCAAAGCACAAAAATAAGATTATAAAATGGATAATAATATTTATTTTAGTATTAGCGGCAGTTATATTATTTATGATGTCAAGTATATTTAATATAACACAAATTATAGTTACAAATAATAGTAAAATTTCATCAGAAGAAATTATTAACCTCTCAACATTAAAAATTGGAGTAAACATGTTTAAAACTACTAATAAAACAATTAGAAACAATATAAAAACAAATCCATATATAGAAGAGGTAAAAATTAAAAGAAGTCTAAATGGTATAATAACTCTAGAAATACAAGAAAGAATACCAACATATATGCTAAAAAATGCAAATTCATATATATATATAAATAATCAAGGTTATATGTTAGAAATATCAGAAACAGCTTTGGATCTTCCAATAATTACAGGATTTTCAACATCTGCAGAGAATATTAAAGAGGGAAATAGATTAGATGTGGAAGATTTAAAAAAATTAGAAGATGTTATAAAAATAATGGAGTCCGCAAAAAGTAATTCTTTAGCAGATATAATTACTACTATAGACATTTCAAAATCAACAAACTATAAATTAACAATAGAAAGTGAGGCAAAAACTGTGCAATTTGGAGATGCAACAAACATAAATATAAAAATGTTAAGAATAAAAGAAATAATAAATCAAGAAAAAGGTGTAGAAGGAGAAATATATTTTCAAGATTCAGATAAAACAGTGTTTAGAGAAAAAGTTTAACTAAACAAATTATAAAAAAGAGGTGAATTAAATTGAAAAAATATAAAACAGCAGTGGTACTACGGATTAGTATGTATGCTACTAGTAATGGCTATATGTATACAAATTAATACTATTGAAGCTGCAACAATATCTGTAGGAACAACATTAAGAGACAATAGTGATTTAAAAGATGAGCTTTTAAGCTGCCAAGGTAAATACGAATCACTATACAAGGAATTAGAAAACAAAGAAAAACAATTAGAAGAAGTAAGATTAAGTGCTGCTACTAAAAGTGAAGAAGATACCCAAAACGAAATAGAAATAAAACGAAACCAAGTACTTTTAGGATTAACAGAAGTCACAGGACAGGGAATTATTATAAGACTAGACGAAAACAGAGAAGTAAATAGTGAAGAAGTATTAGATATTAATGGATATTTAGTACATGAAGAAGATTTATTATACATAGTAAATGAGTTGTTCAACTCTGGAGCAGATGCTATATCAATAAATGATCAAAGGATTGTAAGTACAACTTCAATAGTTTGTGATGGAAACATAATAAGAATAAATGGTAAAATGGTAGGAGTACCTATAACAATAAAAGCAATAGGATATCCAGAAAGAATGGATCCTGCATTATCAAGACCAGGAGGATATTTGCAACTTATGGCAAATCAAGGGGTAGTAGTAACTGTAGAAAGAAGTGAAAATATTACTATACCAAAATTTGAAGGAGTATATAGCTATGAATACATAACAAGAGGTGATGAATAATTGAAAAAAGGAAAAATAACAATTACTATAACTATAGGTTTAACATTTTTAATACTCACAGCAGTAATATTTATCCAATTTAAAACAATAAATCAAACAGATATAACATCACTAGAAAATATGAGAGAAGACGAATTAAGAACAGAAATAAGCAATTTTAAACAAAAATCAGAGGAAATTAGTAAGCAAATAGAAGAAACAAATTTAAAAATTGCAGAATATGAAGAAACTATTTCAACAGATAAAGAAGCTTCAGAACTTTTAGAAAAAGAATTAGAACAGCAAAATAATTTGTTAGGTAAAAATGATGTAAAGGGAAGCGGAGTTATAATAACACTTACAGATACTAAAGAACAAAAAATTACAGCACAAGATTTAAGAGAATTACTAAATCAATTAAAACTTGCAGGAGCAGAAGCAATATCAATAAATGGGCAAAGAATAGTATATGATTCATACTTAGTGGATATTGGAGATACATATATAAGTGTTAATGGAGAAGGAATAGTATCTCCATATGAAGTAAAAGCAATAGGCAATCCTACATATTTAGAAAGCGGACTATCAAAAAAACAATATGGATATATAGACACAAAATTAGAAGAAGGAAAAGACGTAGTACTAACAAGGCAAGACAATATAACAATCAACAAGTATAATGGAGACTTAAATATGGAGTATGCAACATAAAATGAGGGACATTCCGTAAGTCTATGAGGAATACCCGTGACTGAGGTTTGTCCCTCAAACCTTATAAGACATTCCGTAAGTCTATGAGGAATACCTGTAACTGAGGTTTGTTCCTCAAACTTTGTATAAACGATGTAGGGGCGACCTTTGGTCGTCCGCCCATGGAAGAAATTTCTAAAATATAATATACATTATAGAGGAGGAGATAATAATGGTAATAATAGCTATTGTAATAGGGTGTATAGTTGGAGCATTAATTGGGCTAAATGCTCCTATCATATCGTATACTTATTCTGGATATTTAGCTATAGCAATAATTGCAGCATTAGATTCAGTATTTGGAGGAATAACTTCAGTACTTAAAGGAAACTTCGATTTTAAAGTATTTATAACAGGATTTTTTGGCAATGCAATTTTATCAATACTTTTAACTTGGCTTGGAGTGAAATTAAACGTAGATATATATCTTGCTGCAATAGTAGTATTTGTTGGAAGAATGTTTACAAATCTTGCAATAATACGTAGATATTATATAGAAAAATGGACTAAAAAAACAGTAAAAGAGGAAACAAAAAATGAGAATGAGAAGAAAACCATGGGTGAGGGCTGAGCTTGCAGAAAGTGAATTTTTTATAGATAACCCAATAGAAAATATAGGTAAATGGCATAAGACATTTAAAAGAGATTATCAACCAATGCATCTTGAACTTCGGATGTGGAAAGGGAAGTTTTATTGCTAAACTTGCAGTTCAAAATCCAAATATAAATTATTTAGCAATAGACATAAAAAGTGAAGTATTGGGGTTAGCAAAAAGAAATATAGAAAAAGAATATTTAGAAGCAAAAAGGGAAATAGATAATGTATTATTAACTGCATACGAAATAGAAATAATACAAAATATATTAAACCAAAAGGACCTTGTAGATCGAATATATATTAATTTTTGCAATCCATGGCCAAAGCCAAGACATAATAAAAAGAGATTAACACACCCAAAACAATTAGAAAAATATAAAATATTTTTAAAACAAGACCGGAGAAATATACTTTAAAACGGATGACTATAATTTATATAAAGCAACAATAAAATATCTGCAAGAAACTGGGTTTGAAATAATAAAACAAACAGAAGATTTACAAAATGAACCAATATGGGAAAATAATATAAAAACAGAACATGAAAAAATGTTTGAAGAACAAGGAATTACAACAAAAGCTCTAATTGCAAAATTATTGTAAATCCTAAAATAAAATTAATTGCAAACGTTGTAGGGGCGATTTTAATCGCCCGCTCTCCGAAGGCTGAGCTAGCCCAAGAGGAATACAACAAAGCGCTCCACGTGCTATGCACGTGGAGCGCTTTGTTGTATTCCTCTTGGGCTAGCTCAGCCTTTGAACACATCTCTAATAGCGTGCAGAGATGTGTTCTTGCTTTATTTGCTAATAATTACAGCTAATGCTACAATTAAGGCAATAGCAATTATGGAAACTGCAACAAGTGCAGAAAAAAGCAACAAAAAATATAACAGAAATACATTGAAAAAAATGTCGTTATATAATATAATAATATCATTAAAAGAGGAAGACGTCTCATGTCTGCCCATAGATAAAATAATGTAAAATCTGTAGGGCGGGCCTTGTGTCCGCCCGTTAAAATTATAATACATTAGTTAAAGGAGGATATACATGGAAAAGAGTTTTAGCGAAAGCTATAAAGCAGCAGGAGTGGATGTTACAGCAGGATACAAAAGCACAGAACTAATGAAAAAAGCAGTGCAAGCAACATATACAAATTCAGTTATATCAGATATAGGAGGATTTGGAGGACTTTATGCGCCACAAATTAAAGATATGGAAGAACCAATTTTAGTTTCAGGAACAGACGGAGTAGGAACAAAACTAAAATTGGCTTTTTTAATGGACAAACATGATACAATAGGAGAAGATTGTGTAGCAATGTGTGCAAATGATGTAATTTGCACAGGAGCAAGCCCAATGTTCTTTTTAGATTACATGGCATTAGGCAAAAATATCCCAGAAAAAGTAGCAGCAATAGTAGCAGGAGTAGCAGAAGGTTGTAAAAAAGCAAATTGTAGTCTAATAGGTGGAGAAACAGCAGAAATGCCAGGGTTTTATCCTATAGATGAATACGATTTAGCAGGATTTTGTGTTGGAATAGTAGATAAAAAGAAAATAATAGATAATAAAACAATAGAAGTAGGAGACAAAGTAATAGGACTTGCCTCTTCAGGAGTTCACTCAAATGGATTTTCATTAGTGAGGAAAGTATTCGATATAAACAAAGAAAACCTAAATGAATATATAGAAGAATTAGGAATGACACTTGGAGAAGACTTACTAAAACCTACTAAAATATACGTAAAACCAATACTTAAGTTAATAGAAAAAGTTAAAGTAAAAGGAATATCACATATAACAGGTGGTGGCTTCTACGAGAATATGCCAAGAATGTTAAGAGAAGGTGTGGCATTAAAAATAGATAAAACCTCATATAAAGTGCCAGCAATATTTAACTTAATCGCAAAAAAAGGAAACATTCCAGAAAGAGATATGTACAATACATTTAACATGGGAATAGGAATGTGCGTAATAGTTTCAGCAAATGAAGCAGAAAAAGCAATAAAAATATTAAACGAAGCAGGAGAAGAAGCATATTTAATTGGAGAGGTAATAGAGGGTGACAAGCAGATAGAAATTAAATAAATTGGAATTTGTTGTTTAGAGATTAGAGGTTAGAGGTTAGAGGTTGGAGATTAGAATTTAAAAATGTAGGGACGGCAATCTGCCGTCCGAAAAATACGAAAATTATTGCAAACGTTGTAGGGGTCGACGTCCCCGGCGACCCGTGTTGAATTAATGAGTATCGGGCTGTCGAGGACGCCAGCCCCTACACAATAAATAACCAATTTAATCACAAAAATTACAATTTGTTTTACAAATAAGGAGGAAATTAAAAAATGGTAAAACGTCTATATGTACAAAAAAAACCAGGATTTGATATTGAGGCTAAAGGCTTATTAGAAGACTTAAGAGAAAATCTTTTATTAGATAACCTAAAAGATGTAATAATATTAAACAGATATGATGTGGAAGGAATATCTGAAGAAGTATTAGAAAAAGCAAAAAACACAGTATTTTCAGAACCACAAGTAGATGAATGTTTTGAAGAAGAATATCCATTTAAAAAAGAAGATAAAGTTTTTGGAGTAGAATATTTGCCAGGGCAATTTGATCAAAGAGCAAACTCTTTATCAGAATGTTTGCAAATACTAACAGAAGGTAATAAACCAGCATCAAAAAGTGCAAAAATATATATTCTTAAAGGAGATTTAAGCGTAGAAGAAATAGAAAAAATAAAAAAATATATTATAAATCCTGTAGACTCAAGAGAATGTACATTAGATAAGTTAAATGCCGTAGAAGAAGAACAAGCAAGACCAGATGATGTAGCGATTGTAGAAGGTTTCATAAATATGACAGAAGAAGACTCAAAAAAATTCTACGATAAATATGGATTTGCAATGGACATGGAAGACCTAAAATTTTGCCAAAAATATTTTAGAGATACAGAAAAAAGAGATCCTACAATTACAGAAATGAAAATGATAGATACATATTGGTCAGACCATTGTAGACATACAACATTTTTGAGCAAATTAGAAAAAGTAGAAATTGATTGGGATTTAGCAAGCAAAATATATGAAGACTATAAAAAATCAAGAGAATATGTGTATGACGGAAAAAAAGCAAAAGATATATGCCTAATGGATGTTGCAACAATAGCAGTAAAAGAATTAAAGAAAAAAGGAATGCTAAAAGACCTAGATGAATCAGAAGAAATAAACGCATGTAGTATAAAAGCAGAAATCCTAGTAGATGGGAAACCAGAAGAATACTTAATAATGTTTAAAAACGAAACACATAATCACCCAACAGAAATAGAGCCATTTGGTGGAGCAGCAACCTGCCTTGGAGGAGCAATAAGAGATCCGTTGTCAGGAAGAGTATATGTATATCAAGCAATGAGAGTAACAGGTTGTGGTGATCCAAGAACATCTGTAAAAGATACACTTCCAAATAAATTGCCACAAAGAAAACTAACAAATGAAGCAGCAAGAGGATATAGCTCATATGGAAATCAAATAGGGCTTGCAACAGGTGAGGTCGTAGAAATATATCATCCAGGTTATGTAGCAAAAAGAATGGAAATAGGAGCACTAGTGGGGGCAGCACCAAAAGAGAATGTAGTAAGAAAAGTACCACAGCCAGGAGATGTAGTTGTTTTACTTGGTGGAAGAACAGGTAGAGATGGATGCGGAGGAGCAACAGGTTCTTCAAAAGCACATAATAGTAAGTCGCTTACAACATGTGGAGCAGAAGTACAAAAAGGTAATGCACCAGAAGAAAGAAAAATACAAAGACTATTTAGAAATCCAGAAGTAACAAAACTAATAAAAAGATGTAACGATTTCGGCGCAGGTGGAGTTTCCGTAGCAATTGGTGAACTTGCAGACGGATTAGAAATAAATCTTGATAAAGTCCCAAAAAAATATGAAGGATTAGACGGAACAGAACTTGCAATATCAGAATCACAAGAAAGAATGGCAGTAGTAATAGAAGAAAAAGATGTGCAAAAGTTCCAAGAGCTTGCATCAAAAGAGAACTTGGAATCAACAGTAGTAGCAACAGTTACTAAAGAGCCAAGAATGAAAATGTACTGGAGAGGAAAATTAATAGTTGATATATCAAGAGAATTCTTAAACACAAATGGAACAGTAAAAATAGCAAATGCAAAAATAGAAAAACCAGAAGGCCTAGAAGAATACTTCAACCAGGGAAAACAGGGAAAAAGGGGTCAGACCCCTTTTTCCCTAAAACAAGAAAATTGCATTAAAACAAACGGAACTAATTGTTCAAAGGTAGAAAAATGGAAAAAAGTCGTATCAGACTTAAACTGCTGTTCACAAAAAGGGTTAGTAGAAAGATTTGATAGCACAATAGGTGCAGGAACAGTACTAATGCCATTTGGAGGTAAATATCAATTAACACCTATAGAAGCTATGTGTGCCAAAATACCAACTTTAAAAGGTTATACAAATTCAGGAACAATAATGAGTTTTGGATATGACCCATATCTTTCAGAAATTAGCCCTTTACATGGAGCAATATATGCAGTAATAGACTCACTTACAAAATATGTAGCATGTGGAGGAGATTACAAAAAAGCATGGTTTACCTTCCAAGAATATTTTGAAAAATTAGGGAATGAGCCTACAAGATGGGGTAAACCTCTAGCAGCACTTTTAGGAGCATATTTAGTACAAGAAAAGCTAGGACTTGCATCAATAGGTGGAAAAGACTCTATGTCAGGTTCATATAATGAACTAGATGTACCACCAACACTTACATCTTTCTGCATAGGAGTTGTAGATACAAATAAAGTAGTATCAAATGAATTTAAGAACATAAATTCAAAAGTATATTTACTAAAAACTAAATACACAGAAGACTTTATCCCAGACTTTGAAGGTTTAAAAGAAAATTATGAAATAGTACACAAATTGATAAATGAAGGAAAAGCGATATCTGTTGCAACGATAAGAGAACACGGAATAGCAGATACCATAAGTAAAATGTGTTTTGGTAATAAAATAGGATTTGAATTTAAATCAGATAAATGCTTATTTAAACCACGCTATGCATCATTTATAATAGAAGCAAAAGAAGAATTAAATATAGATAAGTTAGAATTATTAGGAATAACAACAAAAGAAAAAACAATAAAAATATCTGAAAATGAAATTCTAGATCTAGAAGAGCTAATAAAAATTTGGGAAGAACCACTAGAAAAAGTATTTCCAACAAAAGCAAAATCAACATATACAAAAACAGAAAATATTTTATATAAACGTGTAGGGGTCGCACCCCAGGGCGACCCGAATGAAGAAAATAAATCAATACACAAGTTACATATATCAAAACCAAAAGTATTTATTCCAGTATTTCCAGGAACAAACTGTGAATATGATTTAAGCAAAGCTTTTGAAGATGCAGGAGCAGAAGTAGAGACTCTAGTATTTAAAAATTTAAAACAAAACGATATAGAAGAATCAATATTAGCAATGGAAAAAGAAATAGACAAAGCACAGATAATAATGCTACCAGGAGGATTTAGTGCAGGAGACGAGCCAGACGGTTCAGGTAAATTTATAGCAACAATATTTAGAAATCCAAGACTAAAAGAAGCAATTAACAAACACTTAAATGAACAAGACGGATTAATGCTTCGGAATATGCAATGGATTCCAAGCATTAATAAAACTAGGACTTGTACCATATGGAGAAATATTAGAAATGAATTCAAATATGCCAACACTAACATATAACGATATAGCAAGACATCAATCAAAACTAGTAACAACAAAAGTTGTTTCAAAACTATCTCCATGGTTTAATAAAGTGGAATTAGGAGAAGAATTTGTAATACCAATATCTCATGGAGAAGGAAAATTCGTAGCAAACGAAGATGTTTTACAAGAACTAATAAAAAACGGACAAATAGCAACACAATATGTAGATGAAAAAGGAAACGCAACATACGATATAGAATACAACCCAAATGGTTCTCTATATGCAATAGAAGGAATAACAAGCAAAGACGGAAGAATACTTGGTAAAATGGGACACTCAGAAAGATGTTACAGAGGCAATATAATAAACGTACCAGGAAACATGAACCAAAAATTATTCGAATCAGGAGTAGAATATTTTAAATAGTCCAATTGGGGACATTTCCTCATGGGACATTTTGTCCAATTTGGGACACATGTTTGAGCCACATAAAAGAATAAAACATTGTAGGGGCGGGCCTTGTGTCCGCCCAATGGGGTATAGCCCAAAATAAAATATTCTAGGGGGGCGAGGTTCCACCCTCGCCCAAGAAATTATAGTTATAAATATTATATTTGCTAAAAGGGTATTAAAAAAGGAGAAAAAAATGAACAAATATAAAGCAGTAATATTTGATATGGATGGACTGATGTTTAATACAGAAAGAATAATAAAAAGATTTTGGAAAGATGCATGCCAGCAAATTGGAATAAATACGACAGAAAAAACTTTTTATAAAGTAATCGGATTAAATAAAGAAGACGGAAGAAAAATTTTAGAAAATGAGCTTGGAAGCAAGTTTAATTATGATAAAGTAAGAAAAATAAGAGATAAGTTGTATTTTGACTATATAGAAAAAAATGGAACTCCAATAAAAGAAGGGCTATTAGACTTAGTAGAGTTTTTAGAAAAAAATAATATACCTAAAGCAATTGCAAGTTCTAGCAGCAGGGAAACAGTTGAATATCTATTAAAAAATGCAGGACTATTAAACAATTTTCACATAATAGTAGCAGGAGACGAAATTAAAAGAGGAAAACCAAATCCAGATATATTTTTAAAAGCAAGTGATAAGCTTAAACTTGGTCCAAAAGAGTGTTTAATTTTAGAAGATTCAAATGCAGGTATTAAAGCCGCAAGTAATGCTGGAATAGATGTAATTATGATTCCAGATATATTAGAACCGACCGAAGAAAGCAAAAATATATATTTGAAAAGATGCAATTCTTTGTTAGATGTAATTGAGATTTTAAAATAAATCAAGGCATAGAGAGAAAATCCCTATGCCTTGTTCTTTATGAAAGTGAAACAACTTCAATGCCTGGGAGATCAGCGATAATCTTTTCAGCAGCAGCAACATCGTCAAGGTGCATAAAGTCAAGAATCAAAGGTAGGCCTTGAAACAAAAAAAAAAAATCATTTCAAATGTTGTAGGGGTCGCTGCCCACGGCGACCCGAAGACATAAGAGAAATACAAATTATATAATTTGCCAAAAAGGTATTTACAATAATTAAAAATATGGTATAATAAAAACAGAAATGAGAAACCACAAACGTGGTTTGCCATTTGTAGTAATGTTAAAAACGCATCTTCGACGGCAATCACAGATGCGTTTTTTGGTTATTCGCTTTTACTTAAAATTAAGCATATAGCTATAATTAAGGAAAAAGCTATGATAGTTATAAAAAGTAAAGCATAAAATAATATGTATATAATATTAACTAAAGTTGCATCTATCATAAGCCTCACCTCCTTTGTGGAGGCAAACCACATCTGCTATTCTCATTTCAAAAATCACTATACAACAAATGGAAATAAATGTCAACAAAAATTGGCAAAAGAACAAAAAAGACAAACATAAATCTATATGAACTATATAATAATAGTTATTAAAAACGTTGCAATTTATAGAGGGGGTAGATTTTATATATACCTAGAAAATTGTAATTTGTTGTTTAGAGATTAGAGGTTAGAGGTTGGAGATTAGAAATTAATTGCAAACGTTGTAGGGGCGATTTTAATCGCCCGTAAAACATGTTAAAATTATTACAAACGTTGTAGGGGCGGGCCTTGTGTCCGCCCGGAAAAATCATTTCAAATGTTGTAGGGGTCGCTGCCCACGGCGACCCGAATATCAATATTTAAGGGTCGCCCAGGGGTGCGACCCCTACAGATTAAAATAAATTATTTAACAACTATATTATAAATTTTATTCTTTACATATATTTCTTTAACAATTGTTTTTCCTTCTAATAAATTGCTTACTGCTTCATGTACTTTTTCTTTAACAAGGCTTTCTTCACTATCTAAAGCAATTTTTATAGTAGTTTTAACTTTTCCGTTCAATTGAATAGGAATTTCTATTTCACTATCAATAGTTTTAGCCTCATCATATGTTGGCCAAGGAGATTCGCAAATTGGTTTGTATCCTAGTTCTTCATTTAATTCTTCAGTAATATGAGGAGCAATAGGATTAAGTAAAGTCAAAAGTATATGATAATCGTCTTTGGTAATAGATTTTTGGTCATCAAAACTATTTGCAAGTATCATTAAGCTTGAAACTGCAGTGTTATAAGCCATAGTTGTTAAATCATTTTGAACTTTTTTTATAGTTTTATGAATTATAGACTCTAATTTTTTAGAATATCCTTCGCCATCACCAATTTTATCTTTTAGACGAATAACTTTATCTATAAAACGCTTGCAACCCTTTAAAGAGTCTGTACTCCAAGGAGCATCCCCAGTATAATCACCCATAAACATCTCATACATTCTTAAAGTATCTGCACCATACTCTTTTACAATATCATCTGGATTGATAACATTACCTTTAGATTTACTCATTTTTTCATTGTTAGAACCTAAAACCATACCATGGCTAACTCTAGTCCAAATCATTTCCTTTTTAGGAACTAAACCAATGTTGTATAAAAATTGAACCCAAAATCTAGCATATAATAAATGCCTTGCAGTATGTTCCATTCCTCCATTATACCAGTCCACTCTATTCCAATATTTCATAGCATCCATAGAAGCAAATTCTTTATCATTGTGAGGATCCATAAATCTTAAGAAATACCAGCTAGAACCAGCCCAGTTAGGCATAGTGTCGGTTTCTCTTTTAGCAGGTCCACCGCAATGTGGACAAGTTGTATTTACCCAATCCTTAATATTAGCAAGAGGACTCTCTCCATCTTCAGTAGGTTCATATTCTGCAACATCAGGAAGAAGTAGTGGTAAATCTTCCTCTTTCAAAGGCTCCCAACCACATTTTTCACAATAAATCATTGGAATAGGCTCTCCCCAAAATCTTTGACGAGAAAACACCCAATCTCTCATTTTATAATTATTTACTCTTCTTGCTATTCCTTTTTTAACGAGCTTATCAGTAATTGCTTTTTTAGCTTCTTCAACAGTAAGACCAGTAAACTCCTCTGAATTTATTAATTTGCAACCTTTTCCTAAATAATCTTGCTTTTCAAAAGCACATTTGCTAACATCTCTTCCATCAATTACCTGAAGCATTTCCAAATTGTGTTCTATAGCATACTCAAAATCCCTTTGGTCATGAGAAGGAACAGCCATAACAGCCCCAGTTCCGTAGTCACCTAGAACAAAATCACCAAGAAAAACAGGAACCTCTTTTCCATTAACTGGGTTAATAGCCATAATACCTTCTATTCTGCATCCAGTTTTACCTTTATTAAGCTCAGTTCTATCCATAGCAGATTTTTTAGCTGTTTCTTTAATATAATTATTTACTTCCTCTTTATTTTTAACTCTAGGCATTAATTCTTTAATTAATTTACCATCAGGAGCAATAACAAAAAATGTAATA
>CALXNI010000007.1 GCA_944389715.1 uncultured Clostridia bacterium
GGGGCTAGATTATTTAGATTTAAAAAAGCCTATGAAAGCATAGACAGTAAACAGAATGCTTTAAAAAAGAAAATAGAAGCTATTAGATATGAAATATAAATAAATGTGGCACTAATTAGTGACGAAAAATAGGAGAAAAGGTACTCTTTTGATTAGTGCCACGAAGGTTCCCCACAAGGAGAAATAAATGAGTAAAAGAAGTAGAGCCTGTGAAATACCTAAAAAGGTAAAAGAAAAAGTTTGGGAAAGAGATAACGGGCATTGCATAATTTGTGGAAAATGGGTTCCAGTAAGTTGTGCAAATGCACATTATATAAAACGAAGCCAAGGAGGACTTGGAATAGAGCAAAACATAGTTACAATGTGTCCAAAATGCCATTATGAGGAAGACCATGGACAAGATACACAATTATATAAAAATAAGATAAAAACTTATTTAGAACGAAAATACAAGGACTGGAAAGAAGAAAATTTATATTACAGAAAATACAACTAGGGGAGCAGACATAAACAACTGCTCCTTTAATACTACAAAAGGGAGGAAGCAAATGGATAAGAACAGCTTTCTAATATACATAGATTATGAAGAACAATTTAGTTTATTGACAGATGAACAATTAGGACAACTTATAAGAGCAATAATGAAATACGAAAAAACAAGTGAGATTCCGAAACTGGACGGAATGTTAAAAATGGCTTTCTCTTTTATTAAGACACAATTAGATAGAGATAGAGAGAAATACGAAGAAAAGTGTGCAAAAAATAGAGAAAATGCTAAAAGAGGAGGCAGACCAAAAAAACAAACGGATAATAAAAAACCGAACGGTTTTGAAGAAAACCAAATGGATGCCAAAAAACCCGATAATGATGATGAAGATGATAATGATAATGAAGAAGATGAAGACAACAATAATAATGATGTTGTAAGCGACAGTTGTGTTGACGGTTTACAAGGAGTTATTGATTTTTATAATAATAATATTGGCTTTTTAAGTCCATATGGCCTAAAAATTCTAGAAAGCTATGCAAAAGATTTGTCTAGTGAACTAGTGATTTATGCAATGCAAATATCTGTAGAAAATAACAAAAAGACAATTAGCTATATTAAAGCAATATTAAACAACTGGACTAAAGCCAACATAAAGACATTAGAAGAAGCAAAAAGAGAAAATAAAAAGAAAGTAAATACTGATAAACAAATAGAGCAACGTAATTATACAGAAGATGAGTTTGAAAGTTTGTATGCTAATTAAGGAGTGATAACGAATGAAAATAAGTAATATAACAAGGCAATTAAGCTTTGAAGATATAAAACCTAAAAAGAAAATACGATATATGCAGATATTAGATAGATTAAGTACAGGAAATAAGACAGCAAAAGAGATAGCTGTAGAACTATTTGACTTAGGATTTATTCCTAGTACAGAAAGAAACTATACAGCACCTAGACTTACAGAATTAGAAAAAATGGGATATGTGGAAGAAACAGCAAAGAAAAAGTGTGAATACACAGGTAAAGCAGTAACTGTTTATAAGATAACGAGAAAAGGTTATGAAGTAGTTAATTATAATCATATTCCAAGAGTAGATTAGGAGGATATATGTTAATAAAAACTAATATAAAAGAAATTATAGAACATGTAGTTAAAAACGATATAAAGATAACAGATAATTCATGCAGTGGAAAGTGTAGTAAATGTGGAGAATGTTGTACAAACCTTCTTCCAGTCACACAAGGAGAAATAGATATGATACAAAGATTTGTAATAAAAAATAAGATTAGACCACAAAAGCATGTATTGATAATGCAAAATAGATTGACTTGCCCATATTATGACGGAAAAAAATGCTTAATTTATGAGGTTAGACCACTTATTTGTAGAGAATTTTATTGCTATAAAAAACCTTCTGAAGAATTAGGTGAAAAAATTATGAAAGAAAAATTTATAACAGTAGATATGTGGCAAATAGCAAAAGAGATAGATAAATATTTTAAAGGAAAAGGAAAATCAAAATGAAAAAAATAGATAAAAGGTATCTTTGTTATTGGTGTATGGGTTGCAATGCAGAAGAGTTAGACAACTTTGAACCAAAGCAAAGATGTAAAAACTTTGTACCACGGAGATAAAAATTGGGAAAAGATGTGGAGAGAGGAGCTAAAGAAAAGTGGCAACAAATGATGAAATGACAACAGAAGAATTTTTAATAAATATGAAACAATTTTTTGAAGGTATAGATAAAGTAAAAGCTAACTTAGAACAGGAAATAAATAGAGTAGAGTTAGAGAGAAATGATTTGTTGCACGAGTTAGAGTTAGCAAAATTAAATGCTGTAGAGATGTCTCAAGTAGCAAAAGCATTAAGAGATGTGCTAAAAGAAAGGCGAATATATAAAGATGAATTAGCTAAAGTAATGACATTAAAAGGCTTTACAGATAAATATAACAACAAGCTTATAGTAGGAGATATTTTACAAGTTCTTAAAAATCTAAGAACATTACAGAAAAATAATGAAAACAGAAAGTATACTCCGAGAGTTATTAAAGAATTAAAATGTGCAGAAACAAATGAGAAAGGAGA
>CALXNI010000008.1 GCA_944389715.1 uncultured Clostridia bacterium
GCAATAACAATATCACTTTTAGGATATATGGCATCAAGCATGGTAAATCAATTTGCTTATTATTATAATTTAGAATGGCTTAAATATTTTGTAACACCAAACTGGGATTTTACGCAATTCTTAAATGGAAAATTACCATTGATGGAGGGATTAAATATTCCATTTTCAATAATAATATGCTTAATTTACTTTGCAATAATGATGATACCAACATTTATTGTATTTAAGAAAAAGAATATAAAAAATATATAAATAAATTTGATCATGTAAATTACAATTTTTTTGATTGAAATTCTTCCTAATTTGTAATAAAATATAAAATATGGACAAAATAGAAAGAGGTGAATGATTTGGAATACAGATACAAACCAGAAGGCGTATGTTCTAGAGAAATGATTTTTGATATAGATGGAGATATTATAAAATCAGTAAAAATTATTGGAGGATGCGCTCGGAAATACTGCTGGAGTTTCAAAGCTAGTAGAAGGAATGAAAATAAAAGATGTAATAAAAAAATTAAAAGGAATTCCTTGTGGAGTTAAAGGAACATCATGTCCAGATCAGCTTGCAAAAGCATTAGAATCTTTAAAAAAGGATACAGAATAGAGAACCGACATCACTAGAATATAAGTGTGGACATTGCTAAACAACAGAGAATAGAATAAAGGTAAGATGTGTCTTAATACATTAAAAGGAAAGAGGAGCATATATGATAAAAATAGCATTTTTTGATACAAAAGAATATGACAAAAAATTGTTTGATGAATACAATAAAAATTATGGTTATGACATAACATATTTAGAGTCAAAATTAAATAGTGAAACAGCACCACTTGCAAAAGGATTTGATGTGGTATGCATATTTGTAAATGATAGAGTTGATGAAAAAACAATAAACATTCTAAAAGAATGTGGAGTAAAGTTGATAGCTCTAAGATGTGCAGGATATAATAATGTTGATATAAAAAAATTAGGCGATTTAACTGCTGTAAGAGTTCCTGCATATTCGCCATATGCAGTTGCAGAACATACAGCAGCATTACTACTTAGCATTGATAGAAAGATATATAAAGCATACCAAAGAACAAGAAAATATAACTTTACATTAAATGGACTTTTAGGATTCGATATACATGGAAAAACTGTAGGAGTAATCGGATCTGGAAAAATTGGAAAAGCATTTATAAATATAATGAATGGATTTGGAACAAGAGTATTAGCATACGATAAATTCCAAGATGAAAAAGCAGCAAAAGAAATGGATTTCGAGTATGTGGATTTAGATACATTATACAAAGAATCAGATATAATATCACTTCATTGCCCACTAACAGATGAAAACTACAAAATGATAAATGAAGAATCATTAAATAAAATGAAAGATGGAGTTATATTATTAAACACAAGTAGAGGAAAATTAATAGACACAAAAAGCCTAATTAAAAAGTTAGAAGAAGGAAAAATTGGTGGGCTTGGATTAGATGTTTATGAAGACGAAGAAGAATTTTTCATGAATGATATGTCTAATTCATATATAAGAGATGAAGAATTATCAATCTTACTTACAATGCCAAATGTAGTAGTAACATCACATCAAGCATTCTTTACACAGGAAGCATTAAATAAAATAGGATTAGACACATGTGAAAACATAAAAGAATTTTTTGAAACAGGGGATTGCAAAAATAAAGTTAAATAGTCCAATTGGGGACGTTTCTTTATGGGACAAAATGTCCAATAAAAAGCAGAGGTTGATTTATAATTCCTTTGCTTTTTATTTTTAATGTTTAAAATCTGTCCTTAATAGGACATTATCAAACTTCTGAATGGTAAAAAATGGTAAAAACATATAGACTAAATTAGAATTAAATAGTATAATACACTTGCCTTCCAATGGAGGAGGTGAGCACTATGTCTAGTTTTGATTTGATTTTTTTCTTAATAGTATTACTATTGGGAAAAGAAAATAATCACAAAGACCAAGATTAGTGAAATCTAATCGAAACATAGGAAACTACCGATTTCCTATGTTTTTTAATAAAAAAAGATATATGTACTACCGATACATATATCTGAACACTTGTCTAGTTATAGACCATTGCAATTGCTAATAATAGTATACTATATATTCTATTATATGTCAATGCAAATAAAATTATTCAGCTTCTGAAAAAGAATCCTTAGTAGCACCGCAAATTGGGCAAACCCAGGTTTCTGGTAAATCTTCAAATTTTACTGATTCTTTGCTTTCATCATATACAAATCCACAAATATCACATATATATTTCATTTAATCAATCCCTTCCTATATTAATTATATCTATAATAATATAATATAAATTAAATGTCAATTAATTATATACAGATTAGCAAAAAATGTGATAAAATAATTGTGAATTGTATATATTTAGGAGAATAAAATGGAACAAGAATTTATACTAGATAATTGTAAATCATTTGAACCGGAGCATATATTTGATTGCGGACAATGTTTTAGATGGAATAAAGAACCTGATGGAAGCTATACAGGTGTATTTAATCACAATGTAATAAACGTAAAAAAAGAAAATAATAAAATTATATTTAAAGGAATTTGCAATGGAAATATACAAGATGAATGTAATAAATACTTTGATTTAGATAGAGATTATGAGAAAATAAAAAATAAATTATCAAAAGTAGATAACAACTTAAAAAATAGTATTGAATATGGAAATGGTATTAGACTTTTAAACCAGGACTTGTGGGAAACATTAATATCTTTTATAATCTCTGCAAATAACAATATACCAAGAATAAAGGGTATAATAGAAAGGTTAGCAAAAAATTATGGTGATAAAATTGTTTGGAATGGTAAAGAATTTTATAGTTTTCCAACTCCAGAGCAATTATCTAAAGCATCAGTAAGTGATTTAAGAAAACTTGGCTTAGGCTTTAGAGATGTAAGAGTATATGAAACAACTAAAATAATAAATAATAATAAGAATAAATTACAAGAATTAACTGATGAAAAAGATGTATATAAATTAAGAGAAAAGTTATTAAAATTTCCAGGGGTAGGACCAAAAGTTGCAGATTGTATAATGCTATTTTCATGCTTAAAAAGACTAGAAGTATTTCCTATAGATGTATGGGTAAGAAGGGTAATGAACGAATTATATATAAAAAGTGATGATGAAACAAAAGTAAATAAAAAAGAAATAGAAGCTCTAGCAAAAGAAAAGTATGGTAATTTAGCAGGAATTGCACAGCAGTATTTATTTTATTGGAGAAGAGGAGCATAAGGCATATGAGCATGCGATTAATTTATGGACGAGCAGGAACAGGCAAAAGCGAGTTTATTTTTAAAGAGATTAAAGAAAAATTACAAAATAGTCTGACACAGAAAATATATATAATAGTGCCAGAGCAGTTTTCGTATGCAACAGAAAAAAGATTATTAGAAACTTTAGAATTAAATAGTACAGTAAATGTAGAAGTACTTAGTTTTAAAAGACTAGCACATAGGATAAGCTTAGAAGTGGGCGGAAGCGGCGAGACAAATCTTACAAAAGCTGGAAAAGCTATGCTAGTTAGGTATATTGTAAACAAAAACAAACAAAATTTAAACTTTTTGGGAAAAACAAATGAATTAGATTTGATTTTAAGAACAATAACAGAATTAAAGAAACATAACATTGATGAAGTAAAATTGCAAAAACAATTGGATAGTACAGATAACAAATATTTAAAACTAAAACTAGAAGATATAAGTAAAATATATTCTACATATGAAAAAACAATTAAAAATAATTATATTGATGAAGAAGATATACTTACAATATTATCTAAACAAATAAAGCATAGCAAGATGTTTGATAACAGCTTAATATACATAGATGAATTTTCTGGTTTTACAGAACAAGAATATCTAATAATAGAGGAAATATTAAAAAAGGCAAAAAAAGTATCAATTACAATATGCACAAATAATTTAGAAGAAGCAAAAAATCCTGAGAATGATATATTTTATTCAAATAAAAGAGTAGTTAAAAAACTTATAGACCACGCAAAACAGGCAAATGTAAACATAGATAAACCAATAGAATTAAACAATCAATATAGATTTAAAAATATTGAGTTGCAATTATTAGAGAAAAATATATATGCTGCAAAAAATGAAACATATGATAAAAGTGTAGAGCATATACATCTATCACTTTCTAATAATCCATATGCAGAAATAGAAAAAATTGCACAAACAATTATACAACTGGTTAGAGAAAAAAATATAAGATTTAAAGATATATCATTAATTACAAAAAACATAGAGGATTATGAAGGGGCAGTTTTGGCAATATTTCCAAAATATAGTATCCCAGTATTTATAGATAATAAAAAAGAATTAAGTGATAATATATTAGTAAAATATGTGCTTTCAATATTTGATATATATGCAAAAGGCTGGTCATCAGATTCAGTATGGACTTATATAAAAACAGGATTTACAAATATATCAAAAAAAGATTTATACAAACTAGAAAACTATTGCAAAAAGTGGGGAATAAGAGGTAATAAATGGTATAAAGAAGATTGGAAATATGATTCATTAAATAAAGATGTAGAATATTTAAATAACCTAAGAAAAACAATAGTAGATCCATTAATAGAGTTTGGCCAAAAATTGAAAGATAAAAAAACGGCAGTAGAAATAACAAAACAATTGTATGAATTCTTAGAAGATAATAAAATAAAAAATAAACTAGAAGAAAAGCTTAAAAAATTAGAAAATAAAGAAGAAATAAAATATGCAAATGAATATGTATCAAGTTGGAACATATTAATAGATATTTTAGATGAAATAAACTTAATATTTGGAAATCAAAAACTTAAATTTGAAGAATATAGAGAAATATTAAAATCAGGCTTAGAAGTTAGCTCATTTGGAGAAATACCACAGGTAATAGATGAGGTAACAATTGGAGATATAGAAAGGTCTAGAAATCATAAAATAGATACATTATTTATATTAGGATTAAATGATGGAGCATTTCCAAGTATAAATAGCGGAGAAGGATTTTTAAATGATAAAGACAGAGAGTATTTAAAAGAAAAGGGGCTAGAACTTGCAAAGGGAACAATAGAAAATTTATATGAAGAACAATTTAACATATATAAAGCATTTACCACAGCCCAAAGTGAAATATACTTATCTTATGTTTCATCAGATAAAGAAGGAAAGGCAAAGAGACCATCAACTTTAATTACAAAAGTAAAAAAGATTTTCCCTAGGTTAAAAGAAGAAAGTGATGTATTAAAAGAAGAAACTAGTATATCCACTCCACAAGCAACTTTTAAGGACTTACTTTCAAACATTAGAAAATTAAAAAATGGAGAAGAAATAGATCCTATTTGGAAAAATGTATATAATTGGTATATAAATAATAAGCAGTGGAATAAAAAGTTAATTAAAGCAATAAAAGGATTTGAAGATAGAAATAATCCAGAAAAAATATCAGAAAAAAATATAAAGAGATTATACGGAAATGTTTTGAAAACGAGTGTATCAAGATTAGAACAATATAGAAGATGTCCATTTTCATTTCATTTAAAATATGGACTAAAATTAAAAGAAAAAGAGGAACTCAAAATAAAACCAATAGACACAGGAACTTTTATGCATGATATAATAGATACATTTTTTGAAAATACAAATAATATAAAAAATATAACACAAGAGGAAATAGAAAAAATAGTAGAAGACATTATAAATCAAAAATTAAATTTGAGTAAAAATTATATTTTTACAAGTAGTCCAAAATTTATAGTTCTTACAAACAGATTAAAAAAAGTAATTATTCAATCAATAAAATACATAGTATTTCAAATACAAAATAGCGATTTCGAAATTATTGGAAATGAAATAGAATTTAAAAGAAAAATAGACAATGTAGAAATTGTAGGTAAAATTGATAGATTAGATGAGGCAAAAACAGAAAATGGGCAATATATAAGAATAATAGACTATAAATCATCAGAAAAAAATATAGACTTAAATGAGTTTATGTCAGGAACTCAAATACAGCTAATAACATATTTAGATAGTGTTGTATCAGAACAGGAAAATAAATTACCAGCAGGAATGTTATATTTTAAAATGATAGATCCTATAGTAAAATCTGATAAAAATAAAACAGAAGAAGAAATAAAAGAAGAATTAAAAAAGAAATTTAAAATGAATGGAATGGTTTTAGCAGATATTAATATAATAAAAAAAATGGACAAAACCTTAGAAAAAGGAGCATCAAATACAATACCAGTGTATCTAGATAAAGATGGAAATATAAGTAACTCTAGATCAAATGTAGTTACAAAAGAACAATTTACAAGACTGCAAAAAACATCAGAAAAAATAATAAGGCAAATAGCAAAAGAAATTTTAGAAGGTAATATAGAAATAAAACCTACATATAACAAAAAAACAAAAGAAGATAGCTGTAAATACTGTGAATACAAAACAATATGTAGATTTAATTCAAAATTAAATAATTATTCATTTATAGAAAATAAATCAAAAGAAGAAGTGTTAGAACAATTAAATAAATAAAAATTATTTAGATTAAAATATTTAGTTGAAGTGAGAAGTGGGATGTGGGAAGTGAGAAAACAAGATAAAGCCGGTGAAACATAGCCTTAAATCAGACCTCACACCTCTCACATCACACTTCATAATTTAAAGGAGTTAAATTATGGGAATGATAGGTTTTTATGCAGGTTCATTTGATCCATTTACAAATGGACATTTACAAATTGTAAAAAAAGCTGCAAAATGTTTTGACAGGGTAATTGTAGGAATAGGACATAATACAGAAAAACAAGAAAGAATAGATAAGCCAAAAATGAAAGAAGCTATAGAAAAAGTAATTAGTGAAGAAGGATTAAGCAACGTAGAAGTAGTCTTATATGATGGACTTACTATAGAAAAAGCAAAAGAATGTGGTGCTAATATTTTAATTAGAGGATTAAGAAACGGTACTGATTATGAATATGAAGAAAATATATCTGAAATTAACGAAAAATTAGCAGGTATGGACACATGCTATTTTAGAGCAGGTGATTTAGGGTATTTATCTTCTAGTGTAGTTATGGAATTATATAATAACAATAAGCCAATTGATAAATTTGTACCAAGAGCAGTAGCAGAATTATTGGAAGAATTAAGAAAAGAGGAGTCATAAAAAAATGGGAACAGTTATAGCAATATTGATAACATTAGCAATTTTTTTAATATTTGCACTGAACAAAAGTTATGTACAATTATTAGCTTTTTTAATTTTTTATTTAGTATTAGATTGGGCTATTGTAAAAATATTTTCTACAACGCCTTTAATAGGTGGAATAGCAATTTCAGTTGGAACACCAATACTTTCATTACTAATTTATGCCATTATAAGTCTAATAAGCATGGGAATATTTTACTATGTATCACAAAGATATAACTATATAATATCAATAATAATTTACTTAGTTATTAATCTAATAATAAATAAATTCTATATGACAATATCAGGAAATATATTCTTTGATATTCTCTTTAATTTTATAATTGCAAATATTATATTATTAGCATATAAAAAAAGTAGTGCAATGGATGATATAAAATGGTTTGCTATAATAGCTATGATTATTGATACTATATTAAAATTTTCAATATCAGGTATCTTTTTTAATTAAAGTGGAGGAGAAAATATGCTAATAATAGGTGTAACCGGAAATTCTGGAAGTGGTAAAACATCAATAAGTAAGCTGTTAGAAAAAAAACTTAATGTAGATATTATCGATGCAGATAAAGTAGTAAAAGAAATGTCTATGCCAGGTGCAATATATTTTAAAGAAATTGTAAAAAAATTTGGAAAAGACATTTTATTAGAAAATGGAGAATTAAATAAACAAAAATTGGCAGGTATAATATTTACAAATAATGAAAAAAGAGAAGCTCTAAATTCACTTACATTCAAGTATGTAGTAGAAGAAATAACTAAAAGAGCTAAGCTAAGTAAAAATGAAATAGTTATAATTGATGCACCACTTTTGATAGAAAGTGGATTGAATCAAATATGTGATATAGTAATATCAGTATTAGCTAATGAAAAAACAAAAATAAAAAGAATTTGCACGAGAGATAGTATAGACGAAGATACCGCAAGAAAAAGAATAAATGCTCAGCCGAAAAATGACTTTTATATAGAAAATTCTAATCTTGTAGTTATAAATAATGATAATTGCAATTTAGAAAAACAAGTGATAAATATAAAAGAAATAATAGAAAGTCAAATACTAAAAAACAAAGAAACTGTTATTATACAAAAAGAAGATTTAAAGATTTTACAATTTAAAAGACTATTAGATTATAAAGAATATATTACACATGCTTTTACTTTAAAACCACTCGATTTTGGAAGTAATAATACATATACTAAAAAGAAAGAAGAAATAGATAATAACTATAAATTAGTATGTGAACTGCTAAATTTAGATAGCAAAAATATAATAAGACCATATCAAACACATACAAATAATGTAAAAGAAGTAAATGATGAAATAGGAGTTTTTAATGAAAGTTTTATAAATATAGATGGATTAGTAACTAATGAAAGGAATAGAATATTATCTTTAACATTTGCAGATTGTACACCTTTATATTTGTTTGATAAAAATAAGAAAGTAATTGGAAATATTCACTCAGGTTGGCAAGGAACAGTAAAAAAAATAGCAAAAAGAGGGGTAAAATTTATGAAAGAAACATATAACTCTAATCCAAAAGATATAATATGTGTAATTGGACCAACAATTAGAAAATGCCATTTTGAAGTACAAAAAGATGTAAAAGATATATTTTATAACACATTTAGTTATATGGAGAAAATAAATGAGATAATAGAATATAATAAAAAAACAAAAAGCTATTTTATAGATACAGTAGAAATAAATAAAAATCTATTAATAGAAGAAGGAATATTAGAAAAAAACATTGTTGACAGCAAGGTTTGCACTTTTTGCAATAGTGATATATTCCATTCATATAGAAAAGAAGGCGAAGAAGCGGGAAGAAACACAGCATTAATTTCTTTAATATAAACAACAAATTGTAATTTGTTGTCTAGAGATTAGAAGTTAGAGGTTGGAGATTAGAATTTAAAAATGTAGGGACGGCAATCTGCCGTCCGAAAAATACGAAATTTATTGCAAATGTTGTAGGGGCGATTTTAATCGCCCGCAGAAACATGTCAAATTTATTGCAATCGTTGTAGGGGCGGGCCTTGTGTCCGCCAGAAACAAAATAATTGCAAATGTTGTAGGGGTCGCCGCCCACGGCGACCCGCATATCAATATTTAAGGGTCGCCCAGGGGTGCG
>CALXNI010000009.1 GCA_944389715.1 uncultured Clostridia bacterium
ACACAGACATAGTAATATTCCCAGATATTTTTATATTAATGGCAAAGGGAAATGGAAAAGACGGTATGATAATGCCTTTAGCAAATTTCCTACAAACTCATTATTATGGTGTTAAAAATTATCACATTGACATTGTAGCAACATCTGAAGAACAGGCATTAAATTCTTTTAAAGTTGTTTTAAGTATGCTAGATGACAATAAAAACATAATGAGAAAATATTTTTACTGGAATAAAACAGAAGTTATAAATAAAAGAACACACTCAATATTAAGATATAACACAGCAAACGCTAAAACAAAAGACGGAAAACAAACAGGTATGATTATTTTTAACGAGTTGCACGCATATGAGGACTACAAACAACTAAATGTTTATAGTTCGGGCTTAGGAAAAATAAAACACGCAAGAACAGTAACAATTACTACAAATGGAAAAGTTAGAGAAGGACCATTAGATGAAAAATTAGCTTTGTCAAATGAAGTTTTAAATGGAGAAGAAAATTATTTAGGGTTATTACCAATTATTTATAAAATTAATGACTCAAAAACGATAGATATTCCTATGAAAAAATTCTGGAAAACGGGAAATAAAAATGACATCGATACGACTGTTTGGAGACAAGCGAACCCATCTTTAAAATTTATGCCAACTCTAAAAAATGAAATAATAAAAGATTATATAAAAATGAAGAAACAAAAATCTTACAGAGCAGAATTTTTTGCAAAAAGGATGAATCTACCACAACAAGATGAAGAAACGGTTGTTACAGATTGGGACTTAATTCTTGCAGCTTCTTATAGTGATGTAGATAAAAGAATAGAAAGACAAACAGGAAATATTTTAGGAAAAAATGCAGTTGTAGGAATAGATTTTGCATCGTTAAATGACTTTGCAACAGCAGGTTTTTTATTTAAAGAAAATGATGAGTATATTTGGAGATGTAAAACTTGGATATGTAGCAAAAGTAAATTCTTTAATGATATAAAATTTCCATTTGAAAACGCAGGGCAAGAAGGTTTTAAAGATTTTGAAGTTGTAAATAAAGAAAGTATAGATGCTAGGGATATGATAATGTGGATATTATCAGAAATGCCAAAATACAGAGTGAAAAAGATAGTTTTAGATACATACAGATACAAATTGTTAGAACAAATATTTAAAGAATTAGGAATATCTATAGAAACTAAGAATAACCCTTATGGCTTAGTAAGGATGATTAGATATCCAGCAAGCATAGCAGCAATTGTTGCACCAAGAATTGAAGTAGCTTTTGCAGAAAAGAAAATTAATATTGGTGATAGTGCAATTATGAGATGGGCTATAAACAATACTTGTGTAAAAGACGGAAAAGATGGAAATAAAAAATATGAAAAAATAGAACCAAAATTAAGAAAAAACGACCCATTTATGGCTTTTGTAGGAGCTATGAGTGTTCAAGAATTATTAGATAAAGAAGTTATATATGTTTAGGAGGATAAAATGATTTTTGATAAATTACTTCAAAATTCAAAAGGAGAATTAAAAGAATTTTTTGATGTTTTAATTAATAGCGGAAAAGCAAGCAATTATGTTTATACATTAGCAGAGGCACACGCTATTGATTTAATAGCAAGAACTATTGCAAAATGTGAAATTCAAACTTTTGAAAAAACAAATGGTGAAATTCAAGAAAATAAAGGAGATTTATATTGGACTTTAAACATAAGACCAAATTATATGCAAAATGGAACTAATTTTATATATAAATTAGTAACTAAATTGCTTACAGAAAAAACAGCACTAGTTCTTATTAACAGAACGAACATAGAAAACTTTCTATATGTTGCAGACTCTTATAATACAGATAATAAAATTTTAGAACAAAAAAACTTTACAAACATAACAGTAGAAGATGATGAAGGAAATTCAATTAGTCTAAGAAAAACATATAACTATGACAATACTATTTACTACACTTTAAAAAATAGTAAATTAAAAACAGCAAGTAATAACTTTAATAAAAATATAAATAAGTTATTAAAAGCAAGTCAAAATGCTTTTGTAAAAGCAAATACTCCTAAATGGCTTCTAAAAAGGCCAGGACAACAACCAACATTAATTGATTATGAAACTGGAAAAGAAATGACATATGACGATTATAAAGACAAAGTAACAAATGGTTTAATGAGTGAAGAAGAAGCAATTGTAATGTTATCAGATATGTTTGATTTACAAAATTTAAATCAAGGAAACAATAAAAACATTTCTGATTTTGAAAATGTTTTTAAAAAAATTGGAGATACTGTTGCTCAGGAGTGGAATATACCTTTGGATGTTTTTTATTCTACAACAGGAGAAAAATCTTCAGGAACTGATAATTTTATAACTATGTGTGTAGATTTATATTTTGAATTGTTAGAAGACGGCTTTAATTCTTCGCTTGTAGGAAAGAAAGATTTTTTAAATGGGGAATATATAAAGTTTAATAGATTAAATATAAATCATAAAGATTTAATAGATAAAGCAAGCGGTTGGGACAAGCTAATTTCAAACGGCTTCAGTTTCAATCAATTATGTAAGTTTTTAGGGTTGCCAACAATCAATCAAGATTGGGCGGATGAACATTATATTACTAAGAATTATGCGAATGTAAAGGGAGGTGAAGAAAATAATGAAGAATAAATTCTATAGTTTTGAAAAAATAAATGAATCAACAGCTGATTTATATATTTTTGGCGATATTGTTTCCTACGAGTGGGACGATTCTGATATAAGTGCGTTTGGTTTTAAAAATGAACTTGATGCACTTGGTGAAATTTCAGAATTAA
>CALXNI010000010.1 GCA_944389715.1 uncultured Clostridia bacterium
CCTCCACTTTTTCGTAAGTTTTCTCAAAAATATCTTTTTTGCAAGGATATAATTCGCCATTTACACCTTTTATTAAATAATCTTCTTTTGTAGCTTTCATATTACCTTCTAATGTTTTAATTATAAAATCATTATCGGTTATTGTATTTATCATTGTATTTTCGTATGCTTCTATTACCCATTTAGGCAACTCTTTAAAATTATGTTTGAATTTATCTATTAAATCAGAAACTAATTCTGCTTCAATTTCTACTGGTTTCTTTTTATATTTGCTCATTTTCTGTTTCTCCTTCAAAACTAAAAAGAACAGCTATTAAAATAACGGCTGTTCTTAATAATAAAAGTCCTATTTGTCGCTTGGGTTTAATTGGTTTCTCTCCAATTGCGACTTTATCATTATACAGCTTATATTAAATCACACTTTATATATGCCATACAAGGACAAAATAGGACAAAATTACATTTCATCAAATTTATTTAATGCTATTCCGTGTTTTCTACATAAATCTCTATAGCTATAATGCATTTCACTAGCAACTGTTACTAAAGTTTTCCCTTGTATATATACTTTAAATAGTATATTTCTATAAGGAAAGTCTATTTTATTTATATTTTCTATAATTGCTTTTTGTTTCTCTTTTTCTTCAATAACAATATCCATTAATTCGTTAAACTTATCCATAAGACTTGTTAGCTTTTCTGCCTCATTATCATATACAACTCTACTTCCTTTTGGCATATCAGATAATATACTATTTAATCTATTGACAGTTTCCATTTGATTTTGTATGTATTCTTCTTGGTCTTTTATCCAGTCTTGTGTATATTTATAATCTTTTAAATCTTTTCTGTTCATTAGTAACCTCCCTACAAATAACTTACTTTTTGTGGTTTTAAATTATAAGGTCTTTTAATTTCTTTTTCTTTTATAGCTATTTCTCTTTTGTTAAAACACTCATTATAACCAAATTCTGTTTTATAAACTACATAATCTTCGTGTATTTCTACTAACGTATATGTTTTATTATTCTTCTTTAAAATCTTTGGTATTTTCATCTTTTACTCCTCAAAATCTCTTACTTTTATTTTTACAATAACTCTATTGCCCGTTCTGTCTTGTAGTTCTATTTCTGGTCTGCCTACTACTCCTTCACTATTTGCTGTTCCAAATACAGATTTTGGTTTTGTTTTTACATAGTCTATTCCTTCTTGTATTGTTCCCTCTAAAACTATTGGTACTACATCTATATTAAATGTTTTTGCTATATTTTCTACACTTTCTCTTGGTTGCCAATTTCCTGCTATCATAACATCAAATAATATAAAATCTTGCCCTTTTCTATATAAGCCACCTTTTTGTATTTTTTCTCCATATCCTTCTCCAATTAGCATTACTTCTGTTTCTCCAAATTTTTGCTCAAATATTTCTTCGTTTACTTCTCCACCAAATAACTCTACTAGTCTATTCATTAATTCTGCTGGTATTTGTGCTTTATCTGTTCTTCCAAAATAACTTACTTTGTGTCCGTCCCAATATATTCTTATATTTGTTCCATCAATTTTCTCCGTAAATTGCCATTTGTTATTTTTTAAATATTCTATTGTTTTATTTCTAAAGTTCCCTTCTATTAATTTTTTAGTTTTTAAATCTCTTTCAAAAAGAGTTTCTATTTTATGATATTCTTTTAACATTTACTTTTCCTCGCTTTCTAAAATTTCTTTTATTTTCTTTACTAATGTTTCTGTGTCTTCGTATAAAATAATTTCATTTTCTTCTCTATCTGTGCAAACATTTTTTAATATGTAATATATTTGCTTTTCATTATTTACGCATATTTCGTCAATATAATCATCATAAACACTAACTTCTCCTTGATTTTTATAAACTACCCATACTCTTTGTCCTATGTCATATTTTGATTTTATTTGCATTGTCCATTTCCTCCTTCTATAATATTTAATATTTCTTGTAAATCCTCTTTTTCTTCTTTAAGTTGTTCAATCTTGTATTTAGCAATTTTTCCATCTATCTTACACAAATCAATAACATCTTCTACTAATTCTATTTTTTCTTTTAATTTATCTGTTACTTTATCTAATGTCTTATAGTTTTTTATAGCTCTTATTACATTTCTATCTCCCATTTTCATATTTGCAATTTCTTTAAAGTCTTTATACATATCAATTTCGTTTTCTAGTTGTTTTATGTATCCTTCTAAAACTCTAGCACTATGCTCCATTTCTTTTGTTATATAGTCGCCTTCGTTAAAGAAGCTTAAGTCTTCTTTGGCTTTTTCTATTTTAATGCTCATTTTAAAATACCTCCACATCAAACTCTTTAACTGTTGGTGTTTTACATATTATCAATCCCATAAACGTATGTAAATATCCTTTTTCTGAGTCTGCATATCCTAAATATGTTTTACTTAATCTATCTAATACTGTATATGTATATACTCCTACTTTCAAAAATAATGGTCTTTTGTGATATTCTTGTTCAAATCTCCACACTTGTTCATTTATATCTTGCATTAATTCTTCAATATTTATTTCTATTTCTTTATTCATTAGTTAGTCCTCCTCATCTAATATTCCTTGGCAAAAATCTCTTATTTCTTTTAAATTGTCTCTTGCTTGTTTTTTTAATTTTTCTACACTATAAAAACCATTATGTCCTTTATGTAATAAATTTTCCTCTAAATCACTAATTAGTCCATTTAT
>CALXNI010000011.1 GCA_944389715.1 uncultured Clostridia bacterium
GACACGCTCAAACATCTACAACATTAAATATCTATGCCCATGCATTTGCTAAAATGGACAGAGAGGCATCAGATAAACTTGATAATCTTCTTTATAGAGAAGATACAAAAAAATATTTTAAAGCCAACTAGAGGCTTATCACATAAATTTAAACAAAAAATTGAAAGGAAAGAAATTCTATGAAAAATTATAATAATAAAGAAGTAAATCAAGATATGGCAGTTTCTGCTTAAATACTTTTTAATAATTTTACAATTTAATATTTTATAATTTAAGCAGAAACTTTTAAAAATTTATTTCAAATAGAATTTAATCAAATATATTTATAAATATTGAAAATTCAAGGTTTACCAATAACCTTTTTACATAGATCTGTGCCCAAATGGTGCCCAATTCATTTTATGTAACTTCAAATGGGCAAAAAATAAGAGTCCACAATCTCTTGCGACTCTAATAAAATCTTTGGTTGCGGGGGTAAGACTCGAACTTACGACCTTCGGGTTATGAGCCCGACGAGCTGCCAACTGCTCCACCCCGCGATATTTATTTTTAATACTGTATTAGTATACTCTTCTAATTTATATTTGTCAATACTTTTTAATGAATTTCCACATTTCACACTGCTTTATACAAATTATATTTGTATTATATTCCATTTTTTTAATTTTATTCTATTTTAGTATTATTTTTGATATGAAGAGGGCTTAACTCTAAGCCCTCTTCTTTTCAACATCAGAGTTTATATCTCCAGTCTTCAGCAAATTCATTCTTATTTACAATTTTAAATCCACTTTTATATGCTACTTTTTGAGAAGCATAATTTAGTAAATTTATACAAAGCTTGATCTGCCTAACATCAGGATTATTTTTTCTTATATACTCTATAAACATTCCCAATGCCTTTGTGCAAACACCTATATTTTGATATTCTGGTAAAACATAATATGATGTGAGAAGCATATCATCTATGGATATTGAATCTATCGCTCCTAACATAACATCAGTCTCACCATTAACAATTGCTAAAGCTGGTTCTAGATTCATATCTCTTTTAATATAATCCTCTATTAAACTTTTAGGTGTTACAGAAAATGCACAAGTAACTGGTATTATTTTATGCTTAATACACATTCCTATAGATTTTATGTCCTTTTCTTTGAACTTCCGTAGGTAAATGTTTAGCATAAAACGCCCTCCTTTGTTAGTGTACATAAAATATAACACATTTCTATAAATTAGTCAAATCTTATTGATTTATAGTAGGTATTCTTAAAACTTCCCCTACATAAATTAAGTTTGGATTTTTAATATCATTTAATTCTACAATACTTTCTATACTTATATCATATTCTCTTGAGATACCAGTTAAAGTATTTCCCCTTCTTACTATATATAGTCTATGGCTTGTGTCACTTATTTTATTGTTTTCTAATACTGGAACTTTTAGATTCTCCCCAACATAAATAATGTTTGGATTAGCTATATCATTAATTTTTGCCAGATATTGATAAGATGTATTATATTCTTCAGCGATTCTACTTAAGGTTTCACCTCTTTTTACAGTAATATATTTAAATTCCTGCTCTTTATCATCTATCGCATCTGTAGGTATACTTGATGTATCATTTAAAAATATGCCATCTGTAAAATAGTCTCTATCTACATTTCCATCTATCCCATTTATTTGTCCTCTATCTGTATATTGAAATCCTACCCAAGTTTCCCATTTCCCATTATCTGCTGGCTCTTCTACAAAATAATCTGCAACCCAAATTGGATATTTGTCTGCCAATTCTTTGCTAAATATCGTTCTGGCATTAGATGCATCACTATAAATAACACATTCCTTACCACTTAGTTCCTCTACCGTTTCTAAAAATTCTCTTGAAATATCATTTATTTCATCTACTCCTAATCCATCAAAAACTTCAAAATCCATAGCTAATCTACAATCTGGCTCTAATCCTTTTATATTAGATACAAAAAATTCTGCTTCTCTTTCCGCTTCTTCAACTGTTGTAGCTGTTAAAAAATGATAAAATCCAGTTCTTAGACCATTTTCTTTTGCTTTTTCATAATTTTCTCTAAAATATGGATCAACATACCCTGTTCCTTCACTTGCCCTGATATATACAACTTCTACACCAGAACGGTCAACCTCCTCAAAATCGATTTCGCCTTGCCATTCACTAACATCTATTCCATCATATAGTCTGCCATTTGATGGCTCAAAAGCAAAAACAGACATATTAACAGATACTACAATTGCTAATACTAGTAATATACTTATTAAAATTTTATTTCTCATATCAACCTCCTCTTAAAAATTGTATGATAATTTCTCATATTTATGACATGTTGAATCTTGTCCTAAATTGTGGTAATATTGATATTGGAGGTAAATAAATGGATTTTATAAACGAAATATTAAACTTTTTTAAAGGTATTACATTAGAAAATGTTATCGATATAGGAATAGGACTAGCAATAATTGTAATTTTTAAAATATTTAGCTCACTTTTTGCATATATCATAATAAAGATGTTTAAGTTCAAAGTTAAAGATAAAAAGAAAATTAAAGAGAACGGATTTTACAAACCTCTTAAAACCTTCTTTCTTATTTTAGGTATTTACTTTGGAATTATGTGCTTAAAATTGCCAAACAACGTATTTGGCACAATAACTAAAATATTTAGAATTTGCATAATTTTACTCCTTGCTAAAGGCTTTGCTAATTTATTTGATTCTAGTTCAGATACATTTGCTAAATTACGTGAAAAGCTACACTTTAAAGGTACAGATACAACAGTTAACTTCTTTAGCAAAATTGCAAAAGCACTAATTTATATCATTGCTGGTTTTATAGTTATAGCTGAAATAGGATATGATTTAAGTGGTTTAGTTGCAGGTCTTGGAATTAGTAGTGTTGTAATTGCTCTTGCGGCTCAAGACATTGCTAAGAGTTTTCTTGCAGGTATATCTATAATTTCAGACAGGCCTTTTAATATAGGGGATTCTATTATAGTTGGTACCTTTAGTGGAACTGTTGAAGATATTACTTTTAGAACAACTAGAATAAGAGATGCTGAAAATCAGGTTATAATTCTACCAAACAGTATGCTAACCACAGCAAATATTACCAATACCACTAAAAGAGAAATAAGAAGATATTATTTATTATTAACACTCGAACTTGATACCCCTTTGGATAAAATATCAAATTTAACTGAGAATATAAAATTAGCTTTAAATACACATCCAAATATCATTAAAGACACAATAAAGGTTTTCTTTGATAACATATCTCAAAACGGAATTGATATTTCAATTAATTTTAATACAGATATTGTAGACACAATTGAATTTATGAAATTTAAAGAAACTATAAATTACACTTTATTAGATATGATAAACCAGGCAGATATAAGACTTGCCTACTCATCACAATCAATATATTTAAAAAAGGATTAAAAATGTTAGATAATTGTATGTTATGCCCACATAAGTGTGGAGTTAATAGATTAGAACGTAAAAAAGGTAGATGTAAGTGTGACGATAAACTAAAAATAGCACTTGCATCTCTTCATATGTTTGAAGAACCTTGTATTAGTGGAACAAATGGTTCTGGTACTGTATTCTTTTCTAATTGCAATCTTAACTGCATTTACTGTCAAAACTATGAAATAAGTCAGCTTGGTAAGGGAAAAGAAATTTCTGTTCAAATCCTTGCTAATATTTTTTTAAAACAGCAAGGAAAAAATGCACATAATATTAATCTAGTTACACCCACAATGTATGTATACCAAATTATAGAAGCAATAAAAATTGCAAAATCAAATGGACTTAATATTCCAATTATATATAATTCAAATGGATATGAAAATATAGAAACAATAAAATTATTAGATGGTTATATAGATATTTATTTACCTGATTTAAAATACTATACAGGTTCCTTATCTAATAAGTATTCTAAAGTAAATAATTATTTCGAAATAGCTACAAATGCAATTAAAGAAATGTATAATCAGGTAGGAAATGCAACCTTTGATGGTGAAGGTTTAATTAAAAAAGGTGTTATTATTAGGCATCTAGTTCTACCAAACCATATTCAAAACACAAAAAATATATTAAAATGGATAAAAGAAAATATGCCTGAAGATATTTATGTTAGTGTAATGGCACAATATTTTCCAACCTATAAAGCAAATGAGGATAATCTTATAAATAGAAAATTATCAAAAAAAGAATATAAAGAAGTCTTAAACTACTTATATTCTTTAGATATAAAAAATGGATATATTCAAGATTTAGGAACACATGAACAAGAATATGTTCCTGATTTTAATTTAAGCTTTTAATTCTTTCTCCATTTTTTCGTGTACTAGATTTTTAAGTTTTTCTGTTGCTTCTTTTTTATCCAAATTAATATCTGGATATATTGCTGGCAATATATGTAATTCTATAAATGGTTTCTTTTTTACTAATTTTCTTATTCCATAAGGTTTTACAAATTTATATACCATTGGTACTATTGGGACATTGTTTTCAACTGCAAGCCTAAAAGCCCCATTTTTAAATTTTCTTAGTTTTTTGTAATATGGCCATAGAGATGCTTCTGGATAAAAATGTATGGTTTCATTGTTTTTTAATATTTTGCTCATATCTTTAAATAATTTTTCTTTTTTCTTTATTTCAGCTGGTATTGGAAGTGCATGCAATAATTTTATAATGTACCCAATTACTGGTATTTCAAAATTTGATTTTAAACTTAAAAAATACATTATGTCTGGGGCATTTGCTATTGCATTCATAGTACAGTCCATTGGATGAACATGGTTTGAAACAGTTATTTTTCCTGTTTCTACTTCTTTTAAATTTTCTCTTCCATATATTTTAAAATTATACATGATTTTGTTATATACAAATAATATAGGATATGCTATTATATACAATATTGTTGAAACCAAGTTAAATAAAAAGCCATTATTTATATATTTATATTCGTCATTTATTTCAAAACTTAATGGCGTCCACATATTGATTATATGTTCATCTTCATTTAATGAATTTTCTTCAATTTCCTCTATATTCTCTAATTGCATCTTCAAACATTCCCTCTATCTTTTTCATACTTTTTTCTATTCTGTAATTTTCTGCATGTTCTGAATATTTTATTTCCATATTTTTTCTTTCGACTTCATTTTCAATCCAATAGTCTATTTTTTTAGCTAAGTCATCACTATTTCCCGCCTCGAATAAGCTTCTTTCATCTAATGCAAACTGTGGAGTTGCAGACTTTGGACTATTCGCAATAATCGGTACTATTCCACATGCAAATGCTTCTATACAAGATATTGCTTCTATTTCTGCATCTGCTGAATGAATATATAAATCAGTCATCCCAAGTAATTCTAATAGATGTTCTTTATCAAAAAAATCTATTACTGGTTTATTATGTAGTTTCTCTCCTAATTTTTTATATTTATTATATTTTGGTCCTTTCCCAGCCAATACTAATTGAATATTATCACTATATTTTGATTTGGAAATTGCATCAAAAATTAAGTCTTGTCTTTTTTCATTTGATAGTCTTCCTATCATTGTAATTACAAATCTATCTTTAAATTCATCTTTTTTATCAACTTTTCTATACTTAAATTCTGGTCCCACACCATTTGAAATTACATATGTTTTTGCTGTATATCCATGTTTTTTTAATTCATTTGCAATAAATTGGCTAGGGCAATGAATATGTTTAAATCTATTAAAAAATTTATCTCTAAATAATTCATATATCTTATCATTTACTTTTTTATTATTTCCTAATGCTATTGTATATGTAATATTTTCTGGTTGAACATGAAAAGCTGCTGTACGGGGTACGTTTAGTTCTTCAGCTATTTTTAATGCTTGATAAGATAATACAAAAGGCATATAAAAATGAACCACATCAACTTTAGAAATCGCCTCTCTTAATATATCTTTATTAGGAATGGCAAAAGTCATTCCTTGAGATTTAATTATTTTTGATACTATTATTGGTAATGGCATTGCTTTAACAACATATTTATTTTCTCTTGGCTCACCTGTACTTACAATATATACTTCATGTCCTAAATTTATTAAGCCTTCTGCAAATCTTTTTGCAGAAATTGTTGTTCCATTATTTGCATCGTCAAATTGATCTATAACTATTAATATTTTCATTAATATCTACCTCGCTTTAATACTATACACTAAATTGAAAAAAAAATCAAATTTTGTCTTAACAAAACCTCTTTATCTTCACATTGATTTTTTACATCTCTTAGTGATATAATAAGCGAAAATGAAAGGTAGGCGAATTTAAATGAGAAATTTTTTTAAAAAAGCTAGTTATCTATCAATATCTTCTTCTTTACTATTTCTTGTTTTAGGAATTTTACTTATACTTAACCCAATAGAATTAGTAAGAACAATCTTTTATATTATTGGTGGAATATTTATAATAATTGGTATTGCTAAAATCGTTTCATATAGTTTTTCAAAAGATTCTAATGAGTTTAATAATTATAAGTTTATGTATGGAATTATGTATTCAATATTTGGTCTTTTTGTAATAATTTTTGGTGGAGCAATTCTTTCATTTATTAGTGTTATTATAGGAATATGGATAATTATAAATGCAATAGGCAGAATAAATTTATCTTTTAGATTAAAAGATTCTGGAGTAAAATCTTGGCTTTTAAGCTTAGTTATAGCTATTTTAATACTAATTGCTGGTATATACGTTTTATTTGTGCCTGGAACACTTTTAACTACTTTAGGAATTGTCCTAGTTGTCTATTCGATAATGGATATCATTGAAAATATTATATTTATGATTCATGTAAGTAAAATGTAACTACATTTTACTTACAGCATACTCAAATCTATTATTAACCACTCTCCAATTAATAATATTCCAAAACGCATTTATATAATCTTGTCTATTGGATTTATATTGCAAAAAATTATTTCATTATATTTATAATTTCTTTGTTTTTATCTTTTAGACTGACTATATAAATACACACTAAAGCAATTAAAAATGTAATACCATAAATCAATAAACTTGTTGTCCAGTTTCCATTAGAAATATTTGCTCCAACCATTGTTGAAGTAATTACAGATGGAAATCTTACAAATGTTGATATTAAAATAAACCTTATTGGTTTTATTGGCAACAGTCCACCAATATATACAAATAAATCTTTAGGTGATACAGGTAGGAAAAATAATATACATAAAACTAATTCTAAATTTCTTTGGTTTTTAAACAATTTACTTTTCATTACCTTGTCCACTTTTTCTTTGTGGAAAAAATTATATAAATACTTCCTTCCCAATTTTCTAACAGTAAAGAAAATTATAGTTGTGGTTATAAATACTGATATTGTTATAAATAGTGCTCCTCCCCATGCTCCATAACACATTCCTGCTAACACTTCAAATGGTTCTCCTGGCAATACTACTAATAATATTTGCAAAATTTGCAAGCCAAATAGCATAAGTAAGCCTGCAAAACCCATACTTTGTATTTCTTCTTTAAAAGCAATTTGTCCTTCCTTTGTAGATAAATCCTTCATAAAAGGAGCAAGCTGCCATAAAAATAACAATAACACTGCCACAATTGCTATAGCTAATATAATTCTTAAAATTTTAAATTTCGTTTTGCTAGCCATATCTCTCCCTCTATTTTTACATTTCATAAATTTAGTTTAGCATTTTGCAATATAAATGTCAATTTAAGAATTATTAAGATTTAATTAATAAATTGGAATTTGTAGGTTTAATTAATTGCGAATGTTGTAGGGGTCGCCGCCCACGGCGACCCGCATATCAATATTTAAGGGTCGCTGGGGACGTCGACCCCTACAACGTTTGCAATTAATTTTGCATATTCTCGGACGGCAGATTGCCGTCCCTACATTTTTAAATTCTAATCTCCAACCTCCAACCTCCAACCTCTAATCTCTAAACAACAAATTACAATTTGTTATTATTAAAAATTGTGCTATAATATTATACCAATAGGAGATGAATTAATTATGAATTTAAATATTGTTTTAGTTGAACCAGAAATACCACAAAATACAGGTAATATTGCAAGAACTTGTGCTGCAATAGGTGCAAAGCTTCATCTTGTAAAACCCTTGGGATTTGAAATATCTGATAAATATTTAAAAAGAGCAGGTCTTGATTATTGGGATAAATTAGAGATAGAAGAACATGAATCTTTAACTGAATTTTTAAATAAATATAAGCCAGAAGAAAATAATATGTTTTTTGTTACAACAAAAGGTAAACATTGTTATTCAGATGTAGATTATTCTAATTTAGATACTGTGTTTCTTTTATTTGGTAAAGAAACTAAAGGGCTACCAGAAGATTTGTTAAAAAAATATATAAATAATGCAATTAGAATACCTATGAAAAAGACCTTACGTTCTCTTAATCTATCTAATTCTGTTGCAATACTTGCATATGAAGTATTAAGGCAAAACAATTTTTATAATTTAGAAGAAATTAGTAGTTATTTTGATTAGGTTTTAAATCTAGTTGTAAATTGTAGTTTGTGTGATTGAGAGCGTTGGACGTGAGATCATAAAATTTCATGAATATGAAATTTTTAGCTCCGTCCTAGCGACTGGGATGGAACCCTGTCCCTATTTTATGCAATTCAATTTAATGTCCGGAAATTTCAGGACAGTCCCTAGAATTTCCATTCAGAAAATTCAGGACAGTCCCTGGAAATTTCCTCGCACAAATTACAATTTTTCCTATATTTTCCTTTCCTATATCCAACTTTTATGTTATAATTAAATACGTAAAATTTATAATTTAGGAGGAAATAAATGTCATTCTTAAATTCATTATTTGATCAATTTTGGTTTGAAGCAATAATAAGGCTATTTTTAGGTTTTATTTTAGCTGGCATTATTGGAGCTGAAAGAGAATCTGTAAACAAACCTGCTGGTTTTAAAACACATTCTCTTATAGGAATAAGTAGTGTTTTAATTATGCTATGTGGTGAATTTTTAAGTGCTAACAATCCTAATGCTGATGCTTCAAGAATTCCTGCTCAACTTCTATCAGGTATTGGATTTATTGGTGCAGGCACAATCCTTAGAGATGGATTTAATGTAAAAGGATTAACAACTGCTGCTAGCTTACTAGCAGTAACTTGTATAGGCTTAAGTATAGGCGCAGGCTTTTATTTAGGTGGAATTATAAGTACTGTAATTGTATATATTATACTTTCTTATTCTTATAGTATGTTTGGCTCTTTAGATCATTTTACTAATGTAGAATTAAATCTTACTGTAGAAGATTTTGCAGACACTTTGCCTTCTATACAAAAAATATTAGATAAATACGATATTAATATAAAAAAAATTAAGAATAATTCAAAAGATGAAAAACATTCTAAAGATGTACAATTAATTTTTAGATATCATAAAGACATAAATATTAATTCTGTATTAACAGAAATATCTGCTCTAGACAATGTAATTGATATAGAAGAAGGCTAATTAAAACGAGGGACATACCTAAATCTATAAGAATTTTCCTTGACTAAGATAAAGTCCCTCAAGCCTTGCATTAATTATCCTGTTTTACTTAAAATATCTTTTTTCATTTTATTCATAATCTTTTTTTCTAATCTTGATATATAACTTTGTGAAATTCCGTAACATATCTGCAACTTCTTTTTGAGTTTTTTCGGTTCCACTAACAAATCCAAATCTTAGTTCCATTATATTTTTTTCTCTATTACTCAATTTCTCTATTGATGCTTTTAGCAAAACCTTATCTACTTCATCTTCTATAGCTCTTGATGTTATATCAGGCTCTGTTCCTAATATATCTGATAAAAGTAACTCATTTCCATCACCATCTTGATTTAATGGCTCATCTATTGAGATTTCTCCTTTTATTCTATTACTTCTTCTTAAATACATCAATATTTCGTTCTCTATACATCTTGATGCATAAGTTGCAAGTTTTATATTCTTATCTGTATTGAAGGTATTTATAGCTTTCATTAATCCTATTGTTCCTATAGATATCAGATCTTCTATCCCCACACCTGTATTCTCAAATTTTTTTGCAATATATACAACTAATCTTAAATTTCTTTCAACTAGAGTTTGCCTTGCCTGAATGTCATTATTAGATAATTTATTTAATAACTCTTCTTCTTCTTTTGCATCTAGTGGCGGTGGAAGCGTTTGGCTCCCTCCTATATAATATATAGGAAATTCTTCTATTCCTTCATTATTTAAATATTTAACATAAATTGTATTAAGTTTAGATTTTAAAATTTCAAATATATTCATATTTAAGACCTCCTTATTTAAAATTTACTTAAAACAAATTTTATATTACTTATTTTTTTCTATGAAAATTACAAATAATTTAATACTGTCATTACCTACTGTAAAGTAGCTTTTATATTTTCATATGCACTTTCATTTTCTAATATATCTAGTCCAATTAATGCCTTATATTTACCATTTTTACTTAAAGTTCCATTATATATTCCTATTATTACATTATTTATATTTATATTATTTTCTTCCAATTCAACTAAAACTTCGTCTGCCTTTATTCCTATTAATATTCCATTTGCTTTTCCTAAAGAAGTAAATGGAATCAATCTTATTTTTGATATATATGTACCTAAATCTATATCTTCTCCATTTATAATCTTATCTAAATTATCTAAAATACAATTTGGTACTATACCTATTAATGCTTGTTTTTCTACCACTATTACAGGAACCTTACTAATTGGCTCTCTTAAAAAATTTCCTGTATCTATAATTGCTTTTATATATACTAATTTTTTATTTATATTTATCTTTATAGAACATAGCATATCCTTTTTACTTAATCTACCTTTTATATTTTTAAATGCAGTAGTTATTATTATAAATCCGAACTATTCCTCCTACTAAAACTATTTTTATAGGATATGTCCCTACTAAAACTCCGTTTTCCATTAATATATTTTGTGGGCTCACAAAATATAGTAATGCAAAAGCCACTCCTCCAAATGTAAATGACGTTAAATAAAAGATTATTAATTCTTTAAAGAAACTCTTTATGTTTTTAGGATTATATGCAATATATACCATAGAAATTGATAAAATTACCTTTAAAAATATATTTGAAGATATTTTCAAAATTGACATATACGATATAATTGCATATATACTTCCTATAGTACTTGATAAAAAAGTCCTTATTATTTTTATTGGAGCCTTTAATATAATTCCAGTTGCATATAAAATAATATAATTCATAAACAAATTTTCAAGAAAAATAATATCAATATATATTGTCAATAGGTCACCTCTTAAAATATTTTACTATAGTTTGTTTAAATAATATGTCTATTCTTGAACGCGAAAAAAAGAAATAATCTACAAATCTAGATTATTTCACCTTTTATTATATTTATTATTATTTTTACAATTATTAATCTACTTAATTTTATATATTTATTTATATAATGTCGTCCTAGCAATTTGCATTGTTCCTAATATATCTATAATGCTATTTACTGATTTTTTTATTTCGTCAAGTTCATCAATATTTATATCAATACTTTCAGATAAAGTTTTTCTTCGAATAAAATCTTTATCCACTCTATTTAATATAAATAATGTTGGATATATTTCTCCATTAAACCTATAATTTTTTATTGCACTTATTAATTGTGGGTTATTTTTAGAATTACTTTCTAATATATTAAATACTTGTCCTTGTTTATCTTTTATTTCTTCACTTTTTACTCCAATCAAATAATTAATTAAATTATAAAATCCAGAGCTAAGTATATCTTCGCTTTTTAATTCTTGAATTATTTTTCTATATTCTAATAATCTTTTTTTCAATTCGCTTTTTATTGGTGTATTTATAGCAAAATATTTTTTTTCATCAAATTCTTCTACAGTATGCCCATTCATTATTAATTCTACAAATATTATTTTCCCTAACATATCTAAATTTTGTATTCCTTTTTTATTAATCCAAAATGGTAACTTTTCTATATTTTCGTCAATTTGATCACATTTTAGCTTCTGAATTTCCTCTGCTATTATTTCAAATAGCTCACTTTCAAGAACCTCTCTAAATACTTCATTATTTTCTATTCTTATATTTCCAATAATATCTATAATTTTACTGCTAGTCTGTTTAGGATCAACTCTTAAAATATCACCTTCTTGTATGTATTTTTTTACAACTTCTCTTATTTTTTTATAATCCTTCATCTATATATTCCTCCATAATTTATCTGCGTTTTTCTTCTTTTAATACATTTCTTAATAAATCAAAAGCACTTTTTACACTGTCCATTGATTTATCATATTGTTTTTTATCTACTGATTCATTACCCTTAAATCTAACACCTTCTGAAGCCATTACATAAGCAGCTACATAATTTTGACCATCAAAATGATTGTTCACAATTTTATAAAATTTCCCTTTATCACATATTCTTAAATTTCCTAATACTTCTCTTACATATAATTTCTTTATTTCTAGTCTCTGTTTATTACTACCCATTGCAAAATTAATAATGCTTTGAACTTCCTCTTTTTTATTTTGATATCTTCCTAAATTTAAATTTTCTAAAACCTTTATATATTCATCTAAACGACTTTTTATATCATGTAAAAGCAATGAAAGATCTCCTTTACTTTTAAACCTAATTTTAAAATCTTCTATTGTTTTTCCTTTTAATATTATTTCTTCTAAAATAACTTTATCTATATTCCCTCTGCTTTGTGCAATCCAAATAGGATCTTTTTGAGAATGTGACCTAATACTCTTATCTTTGCCCTCTTTTTTGCTTTCTTTTTTTTCTTCTCCTAAATATTTATCAATTAAATTACTTATCTCTCTTTCTGAAAGATAATTATAAAAATTTCTCACAAGCTGTATTATTTGATCATATTTTATATCTATTTTTTCTGGATCTTTTTCTTGTGCTAGTCCTGTTTCTTTTATTTCACGTTTAATCATGTTAATAACTACTTGGCTTAATTCTCTCATAAGAGCCTCCTCATTTTAACTTTTATGTAAACATTATAGCATTATTTTACAAAAAAAACAAGGTTGATACATATTTATATCAACCTTGCTACAATAAAATACTATTTATTTCCTTTTTTTCTTAAAAAAGATGGTATATCTAAATCTCCTTGGGATTCTCTATTTTCTGCAGGTGTAGGAATAGAATTTATTTTTTTGTTCCATGTATTTGTTACCAAATTTTCTACTCCTATACTAGATATCTCTGGCTCTTTTTCAAATCCTGTAGCAATAACTGTAATTGTTATTTCATCACCTAGAGTTTCATCTGTAACAACACCAAATATAATGTTAGCTTCAGGATCAACACTTCTTTGAATAAGTTCAGCAGCTGTGTTTGCTTCTTGTAATCCTAATTCATTTCCACCTGTTATATTAATTATAACACCTCTTGCTCCTTCAATTGATGTTTCTAGAAGTGGACTTTGAATTGCTTGTTTTGCTGCATCTTCTGCTCTATTTTCTCCGCTTGCTCTACCTATTCCCATATGTGCCATTCCTGTATTCAACATAACTGTTTTAACATCTGCAAAATCCAAATTAATTAATCCAGGTACAGATATTAAATCTGAAATACCTTGTACACCTTGTCTTAAAACATCATCTGCCATTTTAAAAGCCTCTACAATTGATGTCCTTCTATCTATAATTTGTAATAATTTATCATTTGGTATAACAACTAAAGTATCAACTTTTTCTTTTAAATTAGCAATTCCTTTCTCTGCTTGGTTAAGTCTTTTTTTGCCTTCAAATGTAAATGGTTTTGTTACCACACCTATAGTTAAAATTCCAAGTTCTCTTGCTGCTGCTGCAACTATTGGAGCTGCTCCTGTTCCTGTTCCTCCACCCATTCCGGCTGTAACAAATACCATATCTGCTCCTCTTAATACTTCTGCTATTTCTGCTTTGCTCTCTTCTGCAGCTTGCATACCAATATCTGGGTTAGCTCCTGCTCCTAAACCTCTTGTTAGCTTTTCTCCTATTTGAATTCTTGAACTTGCCTTTGATAATTGAAGTGCTTGTCTATCTGTATTAATTGCTATGAATTCAACATTTTTTATCCCAGATTCTATCATTCTATTTATAGCATTATTACCAGCACCTCCAACACCAATAACTTTTATTGTTGCTGTGCCATCCATCATATAATTGTTTTCTTCATAATCTGTGTCCATCATATTGTTTAATCCTCCTTCATTTTTTGTTTTTAGAATTTGGGATTTAGAATTTAGAATTTTTACCTCTATTTCTATCACCAATTATTCTAAATTTATATATTCTAAAATTTATAACATATTTAGTGTATTTAATTAAACATATTCTATTTATTCCAAATACAAAAAATTAAATACTAAACACTTTATGAATAAAAAAATTCTTTTATTCTTGCTACAATTGTTTTTAAAAAACTTTCTTCTGATTTAGTATCAATACTGCTAGAAACCGTTTTTGCGTATGGGCGTGATGCTATATATTTTACTAATGCATAACTTGATCTATAATTAGGTTTTATTGTACTTATTAATCTTCCTGTTGATATTTTAACAGGAATATTTAAAGTTATTTTTCCAGCAACATCGCTTTTATTTATATTTGTAATTCCCTGACCTGTTAAAATAACATTATTTATATTTGATTTTATTCCTTCATTTGAAATATTTTTATTTACTAATGAAAAAATTTCTTCAACCCTTGCTTCTATAACTTCAATTAGCTGAGAACTTTTTATTGTTTTAGTTCTTTCTTCTCCTTTATACGTATTTAATATTATATCTGTGTCATTATCTATGAAGGATTTTAAAGCAAGTCCGGTATTGTCTCTTTAATCTATCTGCCTCTTCTTCGCTTATATTAAAAACATATGCTATATCAGAAGTTATATTGTCTCCACCTAGAGGAATTGTGTCATTATAAATAAATGTTTCTCCCTCAAATACTCCTATGTCTGTATTACCAGCACCAATATCTAATATCATTATATTGTCTTTTAACTCATTTTTATCTAAAATTAGTTGTCTTTCTGCAAGAACATTTGGAACAATTCCATCTATTTCTATATTTGCTTTTTTAAATATATTAGTTAATTGCTTTACATAGCTTTTATCTGCTAAAATAACTTGTCCTTTTACCGTAAAAGCTGAACTTAAGCTACCTACTGGATCCTCTATTATCCTTCCATTATCTAATGAAAATTCATTTGCCACTATATCTATTAAAATTTTATCATCTGGAATATCTATATCTTTTACTTGCATTATTGCAGATGTAACATCTTTTGTTGATATTCCAGCATATTTATCTTTTGCTTCTTTTACAATACTATTTTGCACAATTGTTATATATTTACCTGGTATTGTAACATATGCTGAATGTATTTTTAAGTTTGCCATGTCTTCTACTTCTGCAATAGTTTTGGAAATGGCTACTATTATTTCTTCTTCATCTGTAATCTTTGACTTTTTCATTCCAAAGCATTTACATTCACTTGTTGCAATAATTTCAACCTGATTGAAATTATTTACTTCTCCTACTACTACATTTACTTTGGAAGTTCCTATGTCAATACCTACAATTATATCACCGATAGCCAAGACAAATTCCTCCATTTAATTAGTATATTTTTCATTGCTATTAGAATATTATATTTTATAAAAAAAGTCAATAGATATTGTTACATTTTTGTCACGTTTTTGTAATCTTCTTGTAATAAAAAAGTAGCCTTTGTACTTATTTGTCGCTAGGGCTACTTGAATTTTAGCTTCTCATGGTTTGAGTGGTTTTAGCTCTGTCACAGGCATTCCTCATAGTTTGAGATATGTCCCTCGTTTTAAGATTCTCCTTTTAATTTTTCTGCTCTATCTGCTGCAATTAAATTATCTATCATCTCGTCTAAGTCACCATTTAAAAAATTCTCCATTTGATATATACTCATACCTATTCTGTGATCTGTTATTCTTCCTTGAGGATAATTATATGTTCTTATTTTTTCACTTCTATCTCCACTGCCTACTTGAGATTTTCTCTCATTTGCAAGCAAAGCATCTTGCTTTGCTTTTTCTTGCTCATAAATTCTAGATTTCAATAATCTCATTGCATACTCTCTGTTTTGGACTTGAGATCTTTCTGTTTGACATTCAGCAACAATTCCAGTAGGTTCATGTATTAATCTTACTGCTGATGATGTCTTATTTACATGTTGTCCCCCTGCACCTGATGCTCTAAACACTTCCATTTTTACATCAGCAGGATTTATTTCTATTTCAACATCTTCTACAACTGGTAAAACTGCAACTGTTGCAGTAGATGTATGTATTCTCCCACTACTTTCTGTATCTGGAACTCTTTGCACTCTATGCACTCCACTCTCAAATTTTAACCTGCTATATGCACCTTTTCCTGTCACCATAAAAGTTATTTCTTTGTATCCTCCAAGCCCTGTTTCATTTTCATTAAGCACATCTATTTTCCAATGTTTTGTTTCTGCATACATTGAATACATTCTAAATAAAGTTCCTGCAAATAAAGCAGCTTCTTCCCCTCCTGCTCCGGCTCTTATTTCACAAATTATATTTTTGTCATCATCTGGATCTTTTGGAATTAATAAATATTTTAATTCTTCTTCTATTTTTGGAAGTTTTTCTTTTGCTATTAAATATTCTGATTCTGCAAGTTCTTTTAATTCCTTATCCTCCATCATCATTTTTGCTTCTTCCATATCAGCTTTTACTTTTTTATATTCTTTATACTTTTCTGCTACATCGGAAATTTCAGCATGCTCTTTCATTAATTTTTGCCATTCACTTTGTTTTGCAATAACCTCTGGGTCACTAATTTTTTTATTTAATTCCTCATAACGTTTTTCTACGTCGTCTAACTTTTGAAACATAAATTAAATCTCTCCTTATATTTTTTAACATATACTATTATATACAATATTTATGTGTTTTTCAATATTTAAATAAAGATGTGGGCTATACCCAATTAGGTGGACTTTATTTCCGCCCGTTGACAAACAAACCATTTCGGGCAGATATAGAATCTGCCCCTACAACGTTTGCTATAAATTTCGTATTTTTCGGACGGCAGATTGCCGTCCCTACATTTTTAAATTCTAATCTCCAACCTCTAATCTCTAATCTCTAAACAACAAATTGCAATTTATAATTCAACAAAATTATATTCCATATCCAATTTATCCATAATT
>CALXNI010000012.1 GCA_944389715.1 uncultured Clostridia bacterium
TCTACTCCGTGGTCTGTATAATATGCATCAAGTCCTGCTTCTTGTATTTGTTCTATTGTAGCATTTTTTGTTAATTGATGCACTATTGTTCCTACCATTTCAAGGTGTGCAAGTTCTTCTGTGCCAACAGAGTAAACAATATGTGTTTAATTGTTTAAATGCATTAAATACTAGTAGAATGGGACAAACTCATATTGAAATTTTTAAAAATGTAAAAGCTAAAATATTTATAATTATAGAATAACATTAATGTAGCAAATATATTGCGTGATTTATCCTTATATAATATATAAGTTCATTTATTACAAAACTACTACTATTTTCAAAAATTACATATTAAATGAAAGTATATTGATTTTATTCATAATTTTGTTTAAAATTGAACTTTTTAATAAATAAACTATACAACAAGAATAAAAAATTTCATTTGACAAAAATGGAAAATCTGTGTATAATAGGTATAGGAAATGAAGAAAACCACAAAGTGGTTGCCGAAATCAAATAGATAAACCATTCACTCGGTCAAAAGCAGAATGGTTTATTTTTTTATTGCCTATGTAGTATATACACGATGACGATGACTAAGGCAAAATTTATGATAGTTACACCTACTAATCCAAAGAAAAGTAGTTTGATGATTATTAATAATATTGTTTCTACCATAGCACCACCTCCGCTGTCAATCTCACAACAAATAGCTGTGGAACAAGTATGTATACATCAAAGAGTTAAGGTGGCAACCAACTCCGCTTATTCTCATTTCCTATGTTTTACACTATACAACATTTTTAAATAAAAAACAAGCAAACATACAAAATTTTTATTTACTAATTCTCGTATAGTTCAAAAATTATTATAATAATCAACCTGTGCCAATAAATATAAATCATTGCAACTTATATCATATAATTTGAACAACCTCTAAAAATTAAAATAAGAATAAATGAACTAATATAAAATTCTAATTTTATATTCAGTAATGGCTATTTTTTTATTACATATTTTAATATTTTATAAATTTTCTATCTAATAAAAAATTTTCACATAGAAGAGTAAGGCACTACTTTTGGGCTTAATAACGGCTTTTTAGAATAGTTTACAACCTATTTTAAAATCGAAATAGTATTTCTTTATTGTCTAAAAGATAAAAAACGGCTCACGAACGTTTATATGAGCCATTTTCTTAAAATATTATTAATAAGTATTTTAACTTCCATAAGTTCCACTCCAACTTAAGTTCCAAGTTCCTCTAGTACATTCAATTTGTAAATAATAATAGTTTCCCTTTACTACGTCTGTGCTTGTGTTTACAACATAATCTCCTATTTCGTTTACCAATAAATCATAAAAATCTTGATTATCATCCAATAATTTTACACTAAAATGTCCATTTCCTTTGAAATTTCCAGTTATGCTAAATTTGTTACTAGCCATATACACTTTATATATTCTTTTACCATCAGTATCTACAATTATTTTATCTTTCTTTGCATCTATTTCTGCTTGTTTTCTTTTTCTTTCTTCTTCTGCCTCTTTCGCCTTTCTTTCCACTTCAATTCTATTTACTTCATTAGTTACATTATTATACATATCTAGAATTGTTTGATTTCCTAAATCCTTGTAATTTTGTAAACTTTTCTGTGCTGATGAATAATCTTGATTATTAATTTGTGTTTGAGCTTCATTTATAATTTGTTCAAATGCTTTATCTTTAATTTCATTTTGCTTATTTGTTGCTATATTCACTATTTCTTGATTTTTATTTTTGTTACTATTTATTATTTCTTGCAATAAATCAAATGCACTTTTATAGTTTTGACTTTCTATATATTTATTAGCACTATTCAAATTGCTATAAGATTTTGCTAATAAATACTTTTCATCTATCTTGTTTTTTATCTCGTCATCATCAAGTTTACTTGATTTAATATCATGTAGCATATCCACTAGCTCTTTATCTTCACTTCCATTTTTGATATTTTCTATTCTTTCATCAACTGCTATATAGAAATGTTTATAAGCATCTTCCTCAAAATTTTCCTCGTTCTTATGCTTTTCTATAATATTGCTAAATTCTTCATAATCTGATTTATTTTTTATTAAGTCATAACAAGTAGAAATATCATTGTCATATTTTTCTAATCTTTCTTTTTCTTCTATATATTTAGATATTCCATAATACCCACCTATCACTACTATAGCAATGATAATTATTATAAATATAATACTTATAATTTGTTTTTTCAATTTATCTGGAAGAATATATTTTGTTGTTTTATCTAAATAAGACTCACAATTTGAACATTCTTTAAGTTTCAAGTCATCATATTCTTTAAAACATACTGGACATCTCATTATTTCTTTTTTTTCAATTTCAAATTTTTCTATTAATTTTTCTTTATTCTTATCAAACAAATATACAATTACACATATTATTATGAATGCTATTATAGATACTAATAAAACTTCCATATTAGTTTTCCTCCTAGTTTTCTTGATATATAATAGAGTCTAATATATCATTAAATTCTTTTATTGGTTCACCTTTTGGATATGTTACACCTAAATATATTACCCCTGCTCTACTTGGTATAATATAAATATCTTCCGTAAATTCCCCTGTTTCATATTCTAGTAATGTGCAACTAATAGGCTGAACTTTAGATATAGTTGTTTCTTCTCTTTTTATTAACGTACTTGTATTAAAAGTTGCTCTTGTTTCAATATATCTTTGAATTTCTGCTTCTTTATTGTATGAAATATCTGGTTGGTCAGGAATATTACAAAAGAACCTACTTCCTGCAATTTTAGGATATTCTAAATTAATCTCTGAATAATTACCTATAACTGGATTTTTTAATTCTTTACTATATTTAAATTCAATTCCATAAGCCTCATTTTTATATGTTTCTAAATTTGAGTTTTCTTCTTCTGTAATATTTTCAACTTGATTATTATTTCCATTGTTTTCTGTTTTTCTATTTTGTAATATTAAAACAACTACAATAATAGCAACTATTAATGTAACTGCCAAAACTACATATTTTATTTTTTTATTTTTCATTTTTTAAACATCTCCTTTTTATAATCATTGCTAAATCAATTATTATAAATGGTATTAATATACAAAATATCCATATCATTCTATTAAATTCAAATGCACTTTTAAAGTCTAAAACTAATAAACATTTTAATGCTCTTGTCATTCCACATAGTGGACAACCTGGACATTCAAAATGGCTAAAATATGCTAAATATATAAACGCGATAAATAATATAAAGTAAATTACTAAACGTGCATTTTCAAAATCGTTATCATTGATTATCATTTTTATTTTCTTTAATTTCATTTTTTTCTTTTCCTGCCAAAATCATAATACTTCCAATCAAACTAATTATAGGAAATATAAGATATATTATATAGCAACATAATACAGATGACAAAAATAGTATGCATAATACCACAAATATAGTAACACTTAATAATAACATAGATATAGCATATAATTTTATCAATTCCTTACCTAATTTTCCTTTTAAAAATAGAATAGACAAAGCAATCATAATTGAACTATTTATTACTATTATTAAACTATCAATTATCATTTCTGTATTAATACAAATGCCGTTTCCTAAAGTATTAAAATATAAAACTAAAATTATAAATCCAGAAATATTTAATATATTCCCCATTAAACATAGTATTGTTCCTGTTCTTCTCGTTTTCAAATTATTCTTTCCTCCTTATTTTTCTAGTAATCTTGTTAATCTATTAGCATCAATTGATATTGTTTCGTTATCATTTTCAACCTCTGTTGCTATTTCTTTTAATTTCTCTGGAGTATATGTTACATATCCTATAATTAAAGTCATAACTTTAGTCCCTGTTAAACTTCCTAAATTTGTTTTTATTTCGTTATTCTCCATTTTCCAAAGTTCTTTGCAAGATTGATTTTCCCCTTGTTCATCATCATATTTATAACTCAAAATACAATATCCCATTTCTTTATTCATTTTTATATCATCTATTACAAAAGTATTTTTATATGTTATATCTTTCATTTTATTATTTGCCCAATTTATAATAATCTTTTCATCTTTATTTGGAGTGTTATATAAAAATATACTAAGTCCAAATGAAATAGAAACTATTATTGTTAGACTAATTATCCAAATTTTTTTTATTTTCTTCAACATAATTTCCTCCTAATTTTTATTGACGTTATATTTATTATTAGGCATCTTTTTTACTTCTAAATATTTTTTAACATTTTTTTCTTAATCGCTTCAAATTCATTCTGTGTAATTGTTCCATTATCTGCTAATTTTTTAAATCTTTCTAGTTCTGCTGAATTGTATAATATTTTATTCTCTTTCGTTTTATCTTTTTGTAATGCTACTATTAACAAACCAATTAAACCTAATAAAAAACCACACCAAAAGCCTGTCCAATAAGAACAACCTTTATTTTCATTAATACTTCCTCCAATTAGTCCAAAAATAAATCCAGAGAATAAATAAGAAAAAAAAATTATTCCACCTATATCCATTTTTTTACACCTCCCTTTTTATTATTTTTAATTTTTAATTACAATTTCTATTACAATTCAAATTACTACAATCTTTACAATACCAATCATTACAGTACTTATTTTTTATGCACTCTTTTTCAGTAATATTTTTTAAATTTTTAATTTCTAATCTTATATAATCTCTTGCATTTACCCAATCTTCATGAGAAATACAAGCATTTATTCTATATAAGATTTCTAACATTTGTTTGTTTTCCATCTTTAACCCCTTTTTGTAATTCTATTAGTATTATTATACACTTTACTTCTGGCATTAGCAAGTGCTAGTTTTGAAATTTGTCTTATTATAGAATATTTTTAGAAAGGTTGTGAAAAATTGATTATTTTAAATGTTGAAAAACTTTTAAAGCAAAAAGGAAAAAGTAAAGAATGGTTATGCAATGAGATGGATATTTCTCATTTTAATCTTAACAAAGCAATTAAAGGTGGTGGCAAAACCTCAATATCATATAAATACTTAGAACGGTTTTTGCAAAGCATTAAATTGTACATTTGATGAACTTATGACATTAATTCCAGAGGATAAAGATAAAAAGTAACTTAGATTTTTTTATTATAAATTTCTAGTAACTTTTTATCTATTTTTTTTGCTAATATTTTTGTTTTATAACTGTTTTCTCCATATAATTTTCTAATTTTTTTATATCTTTTTATTAAATTGTTAATTTTTTCATTTTCTGTGATTTCTAAATTTTTTATATAATATTCTATATCTTTTTTTGCTAATTTCCATTCTTTGTAATTTAATTTTCTTTCTATATCTTCCAATATTTCTATTGCTTCTTGATTTTCTATCATAATCGTAACTCCTAACTATTTTTATCAAAATCCAATTCTATTTCTGTTCCATCGTTCAAGGTTAATTTAAAACTATCCTTATCTTTTAAACTATAAAATCTATTGACTTCATTTAAGTTTATTTCTACATCATAATCTTCTACATCATCTCGAACCGAATTATTAATTAGAAGCATTGTATCTTTAATCATAAAAATACTTTTGTTTATTGTTATTAAAGTTTTTATAGTTCCTTTTAGATAAATATATAAGTCTTTTTCTTCATTAAAATACAAATATTTTTTAAATTTTTCAAATGTTATCTCTTCCATATATCTTACTCCTTCTTACTTAAACAATTTTAACTTACATTTTATTGATTTACCAGTAAAACGATTTTAACATATTTATATTATAAAATCAATAAAAATAAATTTTGAGGAAATAATATTAATATGAATAAAATTATTAAATATAACGAAGAAAGTTTAAATGTCATAGGAAATAAAGTTAGAAAATATAGAGAAACTAATAAATGGTCTTTAACAGATTTATCCAATAAATTAATGCTTTTAGGCATTGATATTCCTAAATCTTCATTGCAAAATATTGAAACTGGCAAAAGAGTTGTTAAAGAATATGAGTTTTATGCACTCTGTAAGGTTTTTGGAGTTTCAATGGAAGAAATGTTAAAGGATTTTATAAAAATTTTAAAATAAAAGAATTTACATTATGAAATGTAGGTTCTTTTTTACATAGAAAAGTTGTTCTGCCCATAGCATATTTGCTATTTTCTATAATTTCAATAACTTTAAATAGGGGGAGATATAAAAAGACTAGCAAGAGCCAGTCAATTATTGTTGTATATCTATTTCAAAATCTTTAAATTTTAAAATAATATGCCATATATTCACTATTTTTATTTTTTGTATATAATCCATATTGATTATAAAGTTTTGATATTCTCCATTAGATAGAAATATTTTTTTATTGTCTAGTGCTATTTTTGTATTTTGTAAAATAATTGTACTACTAATTATGCCTCTAATATTTATATGTGTAGTTATATTTCTAAAATGTTTTAATAATATATGTTTTAATATGTTATATTTTATTATCATTTTTTAATTCCTCTTTCTTTTAATATCGCATAAAAGGATGTTTTCCCTATTTTTAATGCATTATATGTTTCTACTCCTGTTTGCTCATTATCTATATACTTTTTTAATTGCTCTTGTAATTCCTTTTCATTTATATTTAGTTTTGGTCTACCAACTTTATTTTTTAATTTATTCATTTTTTATCACTTCTTTCATATATTTTAATAAAATCATAAAATTTGTTTCTTTTTAGTCCTGTTAGCTCAATTCCTCTTGTTGCCGTTATTTCTCCATTTTTCCATTTTAAATAAACTTCTTCAAAATTATCTGGTATTTTTACAGAAGGTCTGCCAAATTTTACTTTTTTAGCTTTAGCTATTGCAATACCTTCAGCTTGTCTTTTCCTTATTGTTTGTCGTTCATTTTCTGCCTTCCAACTCATAATTTCAAAAATAATATTATTTATCATTTTTACTAATGGCTTTATATTTTCATCATTATAATCAATATTAAGGGCTGGTAAGTCTAAAACTCGTACATTGATTTCGTTATCGCGAAAATATTGCCATTCTTTTTTTAATTCTTCTTGGTTACGCCCTATACGGTCTAATTCTTTAATAATTAGTGTATCGCCTTTTTCTAATGATTTTTTCATATATTGATAACCAATTCTTTCAAAATCTTTGCCACTTTGCTTATCTTGATATATGTACTTTTCTTCTATTCCTAATTTTTTTAATTCGTCAAGTTGTCGGTCAAGATTTTGGTCTTTACTGCTCACGCGAACATAAGCCACTATTTTTGCCATCTTATCCTCTCCATTTTATATACTTTGTTTATAAAAGTGGTACTAACTTTTTAAACATTTATAAAGTATTTTACCCACTTTTATAAACAAGATTTTTATATGTTTTTTAATGTTTATTATTCTATACTTTTATAAACAGTCATTTTTTGCCTCTTCCAGCCATTAAGAAAATTAATATTATTTGTATTATAAATAATGTCATATTTTTATACCTTCTTTCGTTTTTTATTTTTTTACAATTATGAACTTTAGTATATCTTCATTTATCCTACAATATCTTTCAATTTCTAAAATATCATCTTTATTTGCTCTTATTATAAATATAATGTAATAACCTTCCTTATTTTTTCTTACTTCATATGCTAACCTTTTCTTTCCTAGTTCTTCTATTTCTTTTATTTCGTATTTTGACAAATAATCTTTTATTGAATTAAAAGCCTTTTTGTATTCTTCCTTTGTAAAAGTTTCCTTCAAAATTTGTACCATTTCATAAATATTTTTCTTTTCCATTTTCTTTTTCCTCCTATTTTTAATTTTCTAAAAATACATTTTTTCAAGTTGTTTTTTTGTTCCAATTTTAAAGCCCATTTGTTGTATAAATTCTTTTAAATGTCTTGTACTTGTGGCACTATAAAAACCGTTGATATGTAATTTTCCATTTTTTATTTCTGCAATAACAGTATTGTAACTTTGTAATTTTATAGTGCCTTTTTCTCTTATGATTTTTGCCTTGCCATAAAAAGACTTTTGCCTACAATAAATTGGTTGTAATTCTTCCATAATAAAAACGCCCTCCTTTCAAAATATTTTTGTTACAAAATATCTTGAAAAAAGAACGCAAAAATGGTATTATTAATAAGAAGTATCTTTCAAGATATTTCGATTTCGTGCTTTCGCGATGTAATTTTCTAGTTTGCCGACTACTATTACATCGTGAAAGTTTTTTATTTTGTTCTTTTAGAACTATATAAATGTTACCATATTTATATAAAAATGTCAATACTTAGAATTTATCTTTCTCTTACTCCCCCAACGGTTACACCCATTTGTAACTCGCATATTTTTACAATTTTTTAACTCTATATTATATCGCAAATTTTCGTTTATCCAGCAAATTTTAAAATAAAAAAATTTATTTTTTAATGTTATACATTTTAAATTAATATATATGCTTACAATTACAATATAATATTGCTTACTCCTTGCTCCTAGTAAAACTAAATAATAAATACCTTAGTTTCAATTTTTTATAACTTACTTAGAGGAACAATAAAGTTTTAACCTGTTTTTATTACTAAAAAGCTAAAACTTCGTTCTCATTATTCTATTTTTCTTTAAAATAAACATTTATTATATTTGTACTTGTATATTTATCTGTATGTCAAATATTTATATATTTATATTATTAAATAATTATACATTTCTCTGTTCATATATTATATATTTTTTTAGCCATAAAAAAAATTATTTAAATTAAAAAACTTTATATTTTTTAGTTCATTAATTACAAAAATCCATAAGAATTCTTTTTAAATACTATATAAAGACTAGAACCTTGATTTTATCAATTTGGCAATTCATTGTATTGTATATGTTTGCTTTTTATTCCTTTTGTCCTTTTTACTAAATACCTAAAAAATATTCATTATTTTATGCAAAAAAAATTATTATAAACAATAAAAAATGAAACTATAAGCATTTTATTACAAATTTTAAAAAGAGTAGATAACTTAGAAATTACTTAATTCTATCAATTATACTATTATTCTATTATTCTATTATTCTATTGTTCTATTGTACTTTTATAATTTTAGATATAGAAAATTTTAGTTTTACTTTTATTTTACTATTTAAAGTTTATTTGAATATACGTTGTTTTCTTTTTATTTGCATCTTTCTTTTATCTTTTAAATATTAAAACTTCATTATTGTAGTGTTTAAAACTTAAATACTATATGTGTTAATTAATTCTAGTAGTGTTTGTTTTTTACTGCTTTCTTTTCATTTATTAATGTCTATACCAAATATGTATTAATCTTTTACTTGATTAATTATTTTACTGTTTTTTATAAAATATGATTATTATGATTTCTTTTACCATTTCTTCTATTAATATAAAAATACTTATTTCCAATAATAAAACTAATATATTTTTTGTCTTTTTCGTCATTTTTCTTTACATGTATATTTTCTTTTACTATTTTTATACTAGACATACTTTTTATAGATTTAAAAAATCCATTTTTCAACTTTTCTAAAATTCAAAATTTTCAAATTTAAAAAACTAGGGTGACACCTAGTTTATAAATCTTTTTCATAAATTATTGTTTCATCACTATTCTTTTCTTCAATCTCATCTTGATTGTTGCTATCTACTATTGTGCTAATATCTTGTATCATTTCTGCTTGTTCGGCTGGAAATCCACTAAATAAGTGAACTGTACAATCATTTCTTAAAAGTCTTGCTCTGCCTACCGCCTGTTCTATTTCTGATTGTAAAAAATAATTAATTATTTTTTGATAATTCTTATTAGAATATGTTGTAATCTTAAATGAATACATATCATTTTCAATTCTTCTATATTTAGGTCTTTCTTCTGTTATAACTTCTCCATATAGTCGATATAAGAAAAATTTATATACAATGTCATTAATGTAGGGTAAACCTACTATTACAATATCCTTTCCCTCTAATAGATTTAAACCTTCAACAGCACCAAAATTTAATTCATTACCTTTACAAAATTTTTTAAATGTAATTAAAGGATGTCCAAAATATTTCCTTCTTATCTCTTCTAATAGTTCTGGTGAATTTTCTAAACACGTTCTGCTATATGAATATGTACAATCTTGAAAAAGTTTTCCTTTATATTTATCATGTGTAATTTCTATATATTCAATATCTCTAAACTCAAAATATTTTTCGTAAAATTCCTTTTCTAATGTAGCTGATAAAATAATTGTATCCATATAAGGAAATTCTCTACAAATTAAGCAATGTACGTCATCGTCCTCATTATATTCCACGATATTCATTTTTTCTTTATTAGTATTATATTTATAAAAAGCACTAATAGAAAGAACATCAAATATATTGTAAATCTCTTCTTTGCTCTGTGTTATTTCTTTTTCTATATCTTCTATCCTATCTTTACTCATAAAAGTTTTATCAATTGAATTTACCGTTTGCATTTTCTTATAAGGAGCTTTTAATATAGTATCCAATTTTTCTTTTAATTCTTTATGATAAACCTTTTTTAAACATTTACAAGTTCTTTTTAATTTCTTCATATTAAAAGTTCTTGTTTTTATACATTCTCTTAAAATATCTTCATCTATAATCAACGTGTGAGTATAGACTAAACACCAATGAAGATTAAAAATTCTTGCCCAAGTAGTTACAATGTTACCCTCGTAATGATTTATAAATTCATTTTCTTCTAAATAAAATGATATGTTATCTATATCTTCTTCTATTTTTTCTATTTCTTTTTCATCAAATTCGTCTTCTTTTTTATCTTTTAATCTTTTTATTGATTTCTCCAAAAATTCTTTTCTTGTTTTAAAAGCTCCTATCTCCATTAAATAATCAGCTTTTTCTCTTGTTTCTTTATCATGAATTACCTTTAATTCTGGTGTTTGAAAAATATCTTCAACCCCTAATTCTTTTAGTTGGTTATACACTTGATTTTTTAATCTATTTGTTGGAACTGCAATAATTACCTTAGTTTTCTTTGCATTTATTATGCTTTCTGCATATGCTGTTGTTTTTCCTAACGAAGTTTGAGCTTTAATTAAAAACATTTTATGTTCTTGACATTGGTGATTTAAATATTTTTCATAATTTTCTTCATTCGCTTCTATCAATTAGTACACCACCTTTTTAATTTCGTTTACCAATATTTTGTATCCTTCTTTTTTATCTAAATAATTATCATTATTATTTAATTCATATATATTATTTCCTGGAGCAACTGTATTTTTTAAATTTTTATAGTGTTTACATTTACTAGCAAAAACACAAAATTTTTCACAATTCATAGGTGCATAATTGCACTTTTTACTGTAATTTATTTCCCTTTTCCATTTTTCTTGTTTTTCTGTACTATATAAATCTTTATATTTTCCTATTGTTTCTAAAATTCTCTTTTCTCCTCCATCTATATATATAAGATTTAAACTTAATCCAAAAATTTCATTATGATGTAGTTTTCTTTCACCTTCTAAAAAAACTCTTAATAATTCGCATTTTTGTTTTACATCGCTCCAACTATTTATTTTTACTCTTTTTATCTTTTTAGTCTTTGTGTTGATAGTATTGTATATTTTTTTAGTCTTGTATTTATTCTGCTTTTCATTATTATTTTCGATTTTTTCATTCTCTTTTTGTTTTTCTTTAATACTTTTTGACATACATATTTCATAAAATTCTTGTTCATCTTTATTTACGAATTTGCCGATTTACTATAATATAATAATATAATGTTTCGCCGTTTTCGTATATATCTTCAGTTCCAAAAACTTTTTTACATGTACACCCCTTCACACAAAAATGATATTCTGGATATATATCTTTATTATATGTCTCAAGTTGCTCTTTTTTTAATTCTTCTAATTGTTTTTTAGATAATGTTACTTTTCTAACATGAAAAATACCATTTAATAAATTAATACCTGTTTTTTCTGAATAATCTTTCATCTTTTTTGAAAAATTTGAACTATCTTTTTCTTTTAAATATTTCTCAAATGCTCTAAAATATTTATCTATTTCTATTGATTTTCCAAAAAGATGGCTTTTTTCTTCTATTAGCGTATTACTTCCATGAAATTGCCTATTTACATTTGTACAATTATTATCAAAATATTCTGGAAACATTGCTTGTAAAAGAATTAAAATTGCTTGTGCTATGTCCCAAGAAAAAATCGGTACAGTTGTTTTAAATATTAGTCTAAATCTTTCACCTTTTTCTGGGTCTGAAAAAGTTTTATATGCAAAAAGTACATTTAAGTCTAAATCTTTTATTCTTGCCCTAACTTCTTTGTACATTTCTCCATAAGTTGGCGTAATGTCATTTCCTTTTTTGTCTTGCTTTTTATCTACATCTAAGCCAAATGTAGACATTAGAATAAAATAATCTTTCGTATTTCTTACATTATTTTTTGCACTTTCTATTTCATGATGCCATCTAAAATTTGTTTCTATGTTTTGAATTTCACAATATTCCGTGCCTATTGCTTGTTCATACAATATTTTCCATACCAAGCAACTTTCATCTAATCTTTGTAAATCTTCACATTTTCCATACGCTTGTTTAAAGTAATTTAAGTCTAAAAATACACAGCCACAAAATGTTTTCCCTTTTTTTGCTACTTGATTTATAAATTCTGGAACACTAAACATTGTGTTGAATAATCTTAATCCCTTTGTTATTTCTCCATCTTTCCCAATTGGTTTGCTAAATCTTGCCTCTGGAAAAATAGAAACATACACTACATTATCTTGAATTATATTTGACTGTCTAATCGGCATTTCATACAATTTTAAAATCTCTTTTTCCCTTTTTTTCTTTCTTTTTATCTGTACTTTTAATTCATCCATGATTCCCATTTTATTCACTATTCCTCCTTTTTACTCTTTCTGGCTTATTAGCTTACTATATGCATATTATAATATTTTTTATATGGCTTTTCGTTTCGATAAATTATATTTTTTTCTATTTTTCGTAAAAATAGAAAAAACCCCTAATTAATAGGAGTTTATTTTTTTATCTTCCATATAAACCATTACTATATTTCTTAATTTTCGCTATCATTTGTTTATATTCTCTTGTGTGCTCAATTTTATTTTCATAATCATTTCTTTTTTCTATATTTTTCTTTAATTTTTTAACTTGTACATATGTATTTTTTGCTTTTATTAATTCTTCTATTCCTTTTCTATCAGACTCTTTATCTTTTTTGCAACCTTCTAGTTCTTTTTTGCACTCTTGTTCTATTTCTAGTACATACCTATAGCTTTCTTTTTTTCTATTTTCCCAGTCTTGCATTACCTCATTAAGTTCATTTTCTTTTTCTCTAATATATTCTATAAGTTCATTTTCCTCAAATTTCTGTAAGATATTTTTTAAAGTTTCTAAAGAAATGTAATACATTCCATAAATTTTAGGATTTATTTGCATTAAATTACTTGGAAACCCTAAATCATATAACATTTTTATTTGTTCATCTATTGAAATGTTATGAAATATACTTTTCATTTTTAGAAATATGCATTTTCCCTCAAAATTACATTTTTCATTATTTTCTTTAGAACATCTTGTATGAAAAGCAAAACTATATAATCCTAAATCTCCAAAATCATTTTCCAATTCTTTTAAATGTTCTTTATCAATTGCTTTTTTAGGCTTTATTCCATAAAAATCAAACAATTTAATAATATTATAATCTTCTTTAATAATATTCAATGCCTTAAAGGCACTAAATAATAAGAAATAGTTAGTAATTTTTTGATTATTAGCAATTTTTTTTAATTCTGTTATAGTTGCAACTCTACTATTTCTTACTTTATCCTTTTCATCAGTATTATTTTCTTTACATGTATATCTTCTTGCTTTTCCAAAAACTTCTTCTTCCAACTCTCTCATACATATTGATAAATCTTCATTATTTTTTATTGTCCCTATATGTTTCGCATATTTTATTTGTATTTCTAGTTCTTCTCCTATTGTTTCTGGATATTTATAAAATAATTTTTCCATATTTTGCCCCTCCAAATTTAATTTATTATATCTTACCTTTGTTATTATATCAATATTTTCAAGAGTTTTTTACGAAAAATAAAAAACATTATATTTTTCTAGAAAGGCAATTCTTTTTAAAATGGTTTATCATAATTTTAGGATTTGCAAATTCAATAAAATAGAAAGGATTAAGGCTTATTGTTAGATTGACTTAAAGAATAAAAAATGTTACATTATTAAAAATATTTGTAACACATAGTACAAGACTTGTTTTCATATAATCTAATAAAAAAGCTTTTAGGTGGTTACTATGAAAATTATTTTATTGAAAATTATGCCTTTACAACAGGTGTAAATTATGGACAACAAAGAATTTCTACTTAACTTACAAATAGGAATGATAAAAGAACTTTGTTCAAGAGGACTACTAACAGAAGAACAAACAGCTCATTCTATAAAAGAATTTGAACAAGCCTATGAAAAACATATTATTGAGAAGGAAGTGCAGAAAGATGAAGAAAACAGTAGCATATTGTAGGGTTTCAACAGACAAAGAAAATCAGCTACATTCTTTGGAAAACCAAAAAAAATATTTTAATGATTATATTTCTAATGACAAAGAATTAGAATTCGTTGATATTTATGCAGATGAAGGAATTAGTGGAACAAATACAAAAAAAAGAGATGAATTTAATAGAATGATATTAGATGCTAAATGTGGAAAATTTGATATTATTCTTACTAAATCTGTTAGTCGTTTTTCAAGAAACATTGTCGATACTATTAGTTATATTAGAACACTAAAAAAAATGAATATTGAAGTTAGGTTTATAACTGATGGCATTAAAACTTTTGACAATGATGCAGAACTACGACTTGGTTTACTTGCTACATTTGCACAAGATGAAAGTAGACAAACATCTGAAAAAGTCGTAAATGGTCAATATACAAGTATGAAAAATGGTATTGTTTTTGGAGCAAATACCATGCTTGGGTATAATATTGAAAAAGGAAAAATGACCATTAATGAAGATGAAGCACCTATCATAAAAAGTATTTTTTACAAATATTTAGTTGAAGGAAAAGGAAGTCATATAATAGCTAAAGAATTACAAGAGGAAGGAATAAAGACCAAAAGAGGTGGCAATAAATGGACTAATGCTTCTATCTACAAAATATTGAAAAATGAGAAATATTGTGGTGATTTAATTCAGCAAAAGACATATACACCAGATTTTCTTTCACACGCTAAAAAATATAATAAGGGAGAAAAAGAATTTATAAAAATAGAAAATCATCACGAGGCTATCATCGACAAGGAAACTTTTATAAAAGTTCAAGAAGAAATTGCAAGGAGAAAGAAAAAAGCTAAAGTTGACGGTTCAAAACATTCCAATAGATATGCTTTGTCTGGAAAACTAAAATGTGGTTGTTGCGGAAGTACTTATGTTGGTGGAGATAATAGGAAAAGAAAAAATGGTACAATAAGAAAAACTTGGAAATGTGCTGAAAAACACAAATATGGAAAACAACATCTAAATTCTCAAGGACAAAATATTGGTTGTGATAATGACAATGTAAATAATGACATTGTACTAAGTGCATTTAACCAAATAATGACTAAAATAACCTCTTCTGACAAAGAAGATATTATAAAATCTACTATGAAAACAATTTCATTAGTTTTAAAAAATAATTGTTCTTTAAATACAGATGAAGAAAGACTTTATCAAAAAAAGCAAAAAATAGAAATGCAAATAAAAAAAGCTATTACCTTATGTGTTAGTGGAATTATAACAGATGAAGAATTAAAAGAACAAAAATTGAATTTAGAAAATGAATTAGCTATCATTAACAAAGATTTAGACAAAATAAAGGAAAAACAAAAATTATTACAAAATAAAGAAGAATTGTTAAATACAATAGAAAATACTTTAAATGAAATATTATCTTTTAAATCTACAAGCGAGGAACTTTGTAAACAAGTTCTAGAAAAAGTGATTGTAAAAAGCAAAAATGAATTTGACTTTTATATCAAGGGGTTTAGCACCCCTTTCTTTAAAAATTATAAAAGTGTCATATTAGATACGATGTTCCAATGTCATTTAAAATTGCTTTTGCTTTTTGGTCAGGCATACCAAATCTTTGTGATAAATATCTTAGAGAAGCTGCAAGCTCACCATCAGGGCCACCATATTGAGAAATTATTACTTTAGCAAGTT